>CAZSHA010000052.1:0-16311 GCA_964606575.1 uncultured Muribaculaceae bacterium
TCAAAGTAACGGGATAGTAACGAAACTTTGTCATTTCTTGGCTTTTCATTGGCATGTAATGGCTCTGCAACATTTTGGCTAACGCTGTTAAATCGCTAACAGACAACATTCTTTCCCTGTTTTGCACTCACTTTCGTTTCTTTGTTGTATCTTTGCACCAGAAAATTGAAATAAGTATAGTAATATGAGCATGAACATTAAGACGGCTGAATATGTGATAAGTAATTGTGATGTGAGGAAATGCCCCGAGGGGAATATACCGGAGTATGCTTTTATAGGGCGTTCAAATGTGGGCAAGTCGTCGTTAATTAATATGTTGACTGGTCGCTCGGCATTGGCTAAGACTTCTGCCACTCCAGGCAAAACGCTGCTTATAAATCACTTCTTGATAAACAAGTCTTGGTATATCGTGGATTTGCCGGGTTATGGCTATGCTAAAAGAAGCAAAGACAGCCGTGACGAGTTTAAGCGAATGATAGAAGGATATATATTGCACCGCATGCAGATGACCAACCTTTTTGTGCTAGTGGATTCTAGGCACAAACCGCAAAATATAGACCTTGAGTTTATGGAATGGCTTGGTGAGAATGGGGTGCCTTTCAGCATCGTGTTCACTAAAATGGATAAATTGGGGAAAGAGGCAGGACCTAGAAATGTTAGGGATTATCTGAATGTGTTGAAAGAGAGTTGGGAGGAGCTTCCGCCGTATTTTATAACATCAAGCGAGGATGGGAGAGGGCGTGATGATATTTTAGACTATATTGAAGAAATCAACGCCACCCTAAATCAAAAATAATAGAAAATAAAAAAGCTCCGAGAAATCGGAGCTTTTTTGGAGGTTCCTGGCGGATTCGAACCGCCGTACACGGTTTTGCAGACCGCTGACTAAGCCACTCATCCAAGGAACCATATCGGTTTTGCGAGTGCAAAGATAGGATTATTTTTTTGAATCTGCAACATTTGCACTCTTTTTTTTCTTTCCGCAGAACGATTTAGAGGAACAGCATTGGCAATAACCTTCATCGGAATGGTCGTTACATCGTTTGATTTTCACTATATGCCTAATAATGGTTATAACGGCAACAAGTGCTATAACAGCTACGATTGCATATTGAATGATATGGTTGTTGCTCATAGTATGTTATTTTTTGATAAGCGGTAATATCCTAGCAAACTCTTGTTCAAAATTAGGCGTGAAAATACCTTTGCCTAGAGTGCATTCAATTTCGTCCAATGACCAGAATCGCCCTTCGTCTATTTCATTATGGTCAATAACAAATTCTGTTGTGTCGGGGTTCACGATGGTGTAATATGTGTTCACCATCTCACGCTCGATGTTGCTTTCAAATATATAGGATAAAAGTTGTATCGGCTCAAAACTGGTTAGTCCCAGTTCTTCACGAGTTTCACGACGTAAGGCGGTGCTTATGTCTTCGCCGTAATCGACATGACCGCCTACTGCAGTGTCCCATTTTCCAGGCTGTATGTCTTTGCAGAGCGAACGTTTCTGCAAATACATCGCATTGCGGTCTTCATTGAGAATGTGCAGATGCACTACAGGATGCAACAATTTGCTTCCTGAGTGGCATTTTCTCCGTGTGGCAGATTCTATCACGTTGCCTTGTTCGTCGACCAATGGAAAAATCTCGTCCATAATAAAAAAGTATGTTATTTCTTTTTTTGCTCGTTATCGTCAATTTTGATGCTGCTGTGGCTATTGTCACGTAAAACGTCGATGACAATACGCCCCATAAGCACCTTAAGTTCGTTTATGAAATCGGCTGCGGCATATTCACGCTTCTCAATTTTGCGTAGCTTGTTTTCCCATAGTCCGGTTAGCTTTGCCGATTTTAGCAATTCCTCGTTAATCGTGTCTATGAGAGAAATGCCAGCTTGAGTGGCTTGCAGATTCTTTTTCGCTTTGCGTATGTATTGGCGTTTGAACAGAGTTTCGATAATAGCTGCTCGTGTTGAAGGACGACCTATACCGTTCTCTTTCATCGCTTCACGCAATTCATCGTCTTCCACCAGTTTGCCCGCAGTTTCCATAGCTCGCAGTAGCGTACCCTCGGTGAAATATTTAGGTGGCTGCGTCTGTTTCTTTAACAATGACGGTTCATGCGTTCCGCTCTCACCCTCGGTGAATTGCGGCATTGTTTGGTTGTCGTCATCGCTCTTGTCCTCGTTGCCTTTGTCTTTTAGGTAGATTTCACGCCAACCGTTCTTTAGTATTTGTCTGCCAGTAGCCTTAAACTCAGCCTTGTTTATTTCGGCAAGTACCGTAGTCGACGAAAACTCGCAATCAGGGTAAAATACAGCAATAAAACGGCGTGCGACAAGGTCGTAAACCAGTTTTTCCTCACGGCTTAGCGGAACTCGTTGAGGCTCCACGTTTGTGGGTATTATGGCATGGTGGTCGGTAACTTTGGTGTTGTCAAACACCTTTTTGCTCTTTGTGAGAGTCTTGCCTAAAAGTGGTTGCACATAATTCATATAAGGTGTGAGTTTCTCCAGAATGCCAGGCACTTTGGGATAAATGTCCTCACTTAAATATGTGGTGTCTACACGAGGGTAGGTTGTCACCTTTTTCTCATATAGCGACTGTATGTAACGTAAAGTTTCTTCGGCTGAAAAAGAATATTTCTTGTTGCACTCCACCTGAAGCGATGTCAAATCGAAAAGGCGAGGTGGTGCTTCCTTGCCTTTCTTTGTAGTTATAGAGGTTACTGTGAGCGGAGCTGTTTTGATTTGTTCTATTACCGCATTGGCTTCTTCCTCGTTCTTGTATTTGCCTTTGGTGGAATTGAATGTTGTGTTGCGGTATAGAGTCTTTATTTCCCAATAATCTTCGGGAATGAAATTGTCTATTTCACGTTGGCGGTTCACGATGAGTGCTAGCGTGGGGGTTTGCACCCTGCCTATAGATAGTACGTTTCTGTTTTGGGCATATTTTAGCGTGTAAAGACGAGTGGCATTCATTCCTAGAATCCAGTCGCCTATAGCACGAGATAGTCCGGCGAAATACAACGAATCGAAATCGGCTTGCGGACGTAACGATTTAAAACCCTCACGTATACTTTCATCGGTGAGTGATGAAATCCAAAGGCGTTTCACGGGTTTGTCGCATTTAGCCTTTTGCATCACCCAGCGTTGTATAAGTTCTCCTTCTTGCCCAGCATCACCGCAGTTTATGACTTCTTCGGCATTCTTGATGAGCGTTTCTATAACATTGAATTGTCGTTTTATTCCTTCATCATCTATAAGTTTGATACCGAATCGAGTTGGAATCATAGGCAAGGCTCCAAGACTCCATCGTCGCCATTGGTCAGTATAGTCGTGTGGCTCTTTAAGCGTACAAAGGTGTCCGAAAGTCCAAGTTACTTGATAACCGTTACCTTCGAAATATCCTTGATGCTTGTCGGCAGCTCCTAAAATTTGGGCTATATCTTTAGCTACGCTTGGTTTCTCTGTTATGCAAACCTTCATTTGTCGGTTTTTTCGAGTCTTTTAGCTTCTTCCCACAATTTATCCATCTCGGCAAGTGTCATTTCTTTTAGATTCTTGCCTTGTTCATGGGATTTAGCTTCAACATAGTTGAAACGGTTGATAAATTTCTGATTTGTTTTTTCAAGGGCGTTTTCGGCATTTACATTGTACATGCGAGCCGCATTTACGATGCTGAAAATCAAATCGCCAAATTCTTTCTCAATATTAGCGTTATTTCCCTTTCTAATTTCAGTTTCTACCTCGGCTATTTCCTCTTTTACTTTGTCCCACACATCTTCGGGCTTATCCCAGTCGAAACCAACGTTAGAGGTTTTTTCTTGGACTCTGAAAGCCTTGATGAGTGCTGGTAGCGTGTTTGGCACACCAGAAAGCACGGTTTTGTTGCCGTTCTTTTCTTTCAATTTAAGTTCTTCCCAGTTCTTTAGCACTTGGTCAGTACCGTCTACTTGCGTGTTGCCGTAGACGTGAGGATGCCTATAGATAAGTTTTGCACGCAAGGCATCGCACACGTCGGCTATGTCGAAACGTTGTTGCTCGTCGGCTATACGTGAGTAGAACAGCACATGCAACAACACATCGCCCAGCTCTTTTTTGATGTCTTCCACGTCGTCACGTATCAGAGCGTCGGCAAGCTCAAGCATTTCTTCCACCGAGTTAGGGCGGAGGCTCTCATTGGTTTGCTTTGCATCCCAAGGACATTTCACACGCAACGTGTCCAGTACATCCAGCATTTTGCCGAATGCTTCTAGTTTTTCCTCTTTAGAGTGTGACATATTGTTTTTTAATGAAATTCTACTTTTTGCCTTTGTTTAGGAAATCCATAAATTTATCCACGTCTTCATCATAGAAATATGGACCCGACAATAGTTCTCCGTTCTCGTCAAGTACTGCATAATAAGGTTGTGAGTTAGCATTGAACTTGTAGCGTTGCAAGTAGCTCCAACGGTCGCCGTAGGTAGATAACTTGACTTGTCGTCCATTTTCGTTGACGTATATAGGTTCTGGAAGAGGACGTTTGTCATCCACCATTAGGGTGATAAATACGAAGTCTTTTTCCAACTTGCCACGCACTTTGTCGTTGTTTAGTACGGCTGCTTCCATTTTACGGCAATTCACGCATCCATATCCCGAGAAGTCAATAAACGCCGCTTTGCCTTGTGCTTGCGCTGCACGCATACCCTCGTCAAAATCTTCGTAGTGAGTCATTCCCTTATCATAAAGATTGAAATCTTGTGTGTATAATGGAGGAACAAAAGCACTGACACTCTTTAAAGGAGCACCCCAAAGACCCGGAACTAGATAAATAGCGAAAGAAAGAGATATTAACGCAAGGAAAAAACGGAATACACCGATGCCTTCGTTCTCATCATCATGCACAAATCTGATTTTGCCTAGGAGATACATACCAAGTAAAGCGAAGATTACGATCCATAGCGACACGAACACTTCACGATCCAGTATATGCCATCCGTAAGCAAGGTCGGCAACTGAAAGGAATTTTAGCGACAACGCCAACTCAATGAATCCTAATGTTACTTTGACTGTGTTCATCCAACCGCCAGATTTTGGCACTTCTTTTAGCCATGATGGGAATATGGCAAATAGGGTGAATGGAATAGCAAGAGCTAGGGAGAATCCGAACATTCCTACAGCTGGACCTGTGTAGTTTCCTAAATTTGCAGCCTCTACAAGTAGTGTACCTATAATAGGACCAGTGCATGAAAATGACACAAGTGTTAGTGTGAATGCCATAAAGAAAATGCTTAATAAACCTGTAGTTTTCTCGGCATTGCTATCCATCTTGTTTGCCCATGAATCTGGCAACTTGATTTCAAATGCACCAAAGAATGAGATGGCAAACACGACAAGCATCAAGAAGAAAATGATGTTGAATATTGCATTAGTTGATAGTGCATTCAATGCACTAGCTCCAAATAATACAGTTACTGCTATACCTAGAATCAAATAAATGACGATGATAGATAAACCGTAAAGAATAGCGTTGCTTATTGATTTGCTGCGGGAACCGCTTTTCTTCAAGAAGAAGCTGACGGTCAATGGTATCATAGGCCATACGCAAGGAGTAAGCAAAGCAAGAAGACCGCCCAC
The DNA here is from genome assembly GCA_964606575.1 of uncultured Muribaculaceae bacterium. GTDB lineage: Bacteria > Bacteroidota > Bacteroidia > Bacteroidales > Muribaculaceae > RGIG4576. Next base: position 5,617 of record CAZSHA010000052.1, read on the forward strand.
GAAACCGCCTATGAAGATAAGCCATGATGATAATCCGTCTATCGAAGCCTCGTTTTGTGAATCTTCGGTTGAGGCGAATGTTACAGGTTCCCATATCTTGTCGCTAGAAGCTACCTCTTTTGCTCCAGTGTTTTGTGCTGGTGCTGTGGCTTCTGGTTGGGCATTGTTTGCGGTTGCATTGCCTTTGACAAATTCGAAAGGTTCTGTTGTCGGTGGTTGGCAGGTTTCTCTGCTGCAAACCATATATCTGATACCTCCTGCGATTTTATACCCGTTTTTATCGGTTACTTTGAACTTTTGAGTAAGGGTGATGTCATTTTCCCACCATCCCAATTTCATGTTCATAACCATGTCCATTTCTTCGTGGGCAGGACGGCTAGGGGTAACTTCTCCTATGAGTTCTACACCTTCGAGCGTGTCCCATTCAACTTTGGTGGGTTGAGGACCACCATTGGGTAAGTTGAGACCATACATGTGCCAACCTTTATCTATAGTGGCGTTCAATACAACTTCTCCCGAAGTGTCACTGGTCATTTTTATAGAATTCACCCATGAAACAGGGTTGATGATTTGTGCTGTCGTTGACAGGAATCCTATCAAAGAGATGAAAAGCAGAAAAGATAATTTCTTTGCCATAAGTATTATTAAAATTTAACGTTTTTACAAATTTATCGCAAAACATCAGCCTAGAATCAATAGACCAATCGAATGCGGGTGCAAAAATACTTAAAATTCCATTAATTTGCTCTATCTTTACACATATATTAAAATTGTAAAAGCCAAATTAAGAATTTTATTTTTATCTTTGCGACACGAAAAATAAGCTAATGATAAAAAGGGTAATAAAAGGAGAACAATTGCAGGAATTAAAGCAAATGCTAGATGCCGCAAACAAGGTGGTGATAACATGCCATGTGTCGCCCGACGGTGATGCTATAGGCTCTTCACTAGGTTTGCTTCACGTTCTTGAAAAAGCTGGTAAGAGTGTGAAGATGGTAACTCCTGACATGCCTCCTCTGTCATTGAGTTTCTTGCCGAGAATCAAGGACATTGTAATTTATACACGTCAAGAAGTGCTGGCAAAACAATTTGTTGCTGAAGCCGATTTGATTGTGTGCTTAGATTTCAATACTCTTGCCCGTATCGACCGCTTAGCTCCGCATGTGCAAGAATCAAAGGCTAAAAAAGTGTTGATAGATCATCATCTTGACCCAGATGATTTTGCTGATTTGTGTATCTCTTATCCTAAGATGTCGTCGGCGTGCGAACTCCTTTTTAATGCTATATATTTCATGGATATGATGAAATATATGTCGAAGAAAAGTGCTACTTGCATATATACTGGTATGATGACCGACACAGGTAATTTCACTTATAACGCTAATAGTGCTGATACCTATCGTGTGATTGCCGAGTTGATGAAATATAATATAGACAAGGAAGACATTTATAGGAGAGCAATAAATACATATTCTGCCGATCGCTTGCGTCTTATGGGGTATGCGCTGTGCGAGAAGATGGAGGTGTTTCCTGAGGTGGGTGGCGCTATGGTGGTGCTTGACAAGCATGAACTTGGAAGATTCCATTATCAAAGAGGCGATACCGAAAGTTTGGTGAACCGTCCGTTGACAATACCAGGTATTTGCTGGTCAATCTTTTTGCGTGAGGATAACGAATATATAAAAGTGTCGGCTCGTTCGCAAGGTGACTTTGCTGTAAATACGTACTGTGAAGAGTATTTCAATGGCGGTGGGCATAAAAATGCTTCTGGTGGCGAGTTTTACGGTACGCTTGAGGAGTGCAAGAATGTTGTGTACAAAATTGTTGAAGAATTAAAAGAACAAACTAATATAGAAAATTAAGCAAACAGATATGAAATTTAGATTATCTACAATCCTAATAGGTGTTATGGCAATGTTGTCGTTGTTTTCTTGTGATGACGGCAAGACGTACGCCGAATTGTTGAAAGATGAAAGAAAGGCAACCAATGCTTTCCTTGCTGAAAAAAAAGTAATCAATGAGATTCCAGAAGATACCATTTTCCTTACTGGCGAAGATGCTCCTTTTTATAAAATTGATCCTGATGGCAATGTGTATATGCAAGTGCTGGAGGCTGATAGTAAGGAAAATAGACCAGTTGATGACCAGCCTGTCTATTTTCGTTTCATGCGGCTGGATCTGTTGACATGGTATACGACTGGTGGCGTTAACGGTGGCACAGAATTTTGGGAAGGAAATGCTGAAAATATGATGGCAGATCCAACATTCTTCTTGTATAATAATTACACTCTTACGTCTTCGGCATATTACGGTTATGGATTGCAATTGCCGTTGGCTTACGTTGGAGTGAACTCTAAGGTGAACGTGTTGATTAAATCTCAATATGGATTCTCCGATGAGATTTCATACGTTGTACCTTATCTATATACCGTAACATACTACCCAAGCATGATAGGCGGCGGTAGTAATTGAACAGTAACAACAACTACTAACTAACATAAACGAATCAAAAACAATGTCACTGATTAAATCAATTTCGGGTATTCGCGGAACAATAGGAGGACACGTGGGCGATGGCTTAACTCCTCTTGATATTGTGAAATTTACATCGGCTTATGCCGCATTTATCCGTAAAACAACAACTAAGACTTCAAATGTGATTGTCGTGGGACGTGATGCCCGCATCTCGGGTGAGATGGTTAACGACATAGTGGAAGGTACTTTGGTCGGCTACGGCTTTGATGTGGTGAATATAGGCATGGCTTCAACGCCTACCACAGAAATAGCAGTAGTAGAGGAAAACGCATGTGGAGGTATCATTATAACAGCCTCTCACAATCCTAAGCAATGGAACGCCTTGAAATTGCTTAATGAGAATGGTGAATTTTTGAACGACGCTCAAGGAAAAGAGGTTTTGCGTTTGGCGTTGAATGATGAGTATAAATATGCTTGTATCGAGAAGTTGGGTCGTGTGTATACTAATACAACTTACGCTCGTCACCATATAAATAAGATTTTGGCTTTGGACTTGGTGGACGTTAAGGCTATCAAGAAAGCTAATTTCACTGTTGCCGTAGATGCGGTGAACTCCGTGGGTGGTGTGATTATTCCTGAGTTGCTTCATCGTCTTGGCGTAGAGAATGTGATAGAGTTATATTGCGCTCCAACAGGAAACTTCGGACACACTCCAGAACCAGTGCCTGAAAACCTTGCTGAAATATCAACGTTGATGAGAGAGGGTAAGGCTGATGTGGGATTTGTAGTTGACCCTGATGTGGACCGTTTGGCGATAGTTATGGAAAATGGAGAGTTCTTTGTTGAGGAATATACTCTAGTGGCAATTGCTGATTATGTGCTTTCTCGCACTCCGGGACCGACTGTTTCCAACTTGTCTTCATCACGTGCGTTGGCTGATGTTACTAGAAATTACAATTGTAGCTATTCAGCATCGGCAGTAGGTGAGGTTAATGTGACTACAGAAATGAAGCGTACAGGTGCTGTGATTGGCGGTGAAGGTAATGGTGGTGTGATTTATCCACCTGCTCACTATGGTCGTGACGCGCTTGTGGGTGTGGCTTTGTTCTTGACTCATTTGGCTAAAAGCGGTAAGAAGGTAAGCGAATTGAAAGCTGATTATCCTCAATATAGCATATCAAAGAATAAGATTGAGCTTACTCCAGGTATTGATGTGGATGCAATACTTGAAACTGTTAAGGTAAAATACGAGAGTGAGAAAATCACCGATATAGATGGTGTTAAAATAGACTTCAAGGATAGCTGGGTGCATTTGCGTAAGAGCAATACCGAACCTATCATCCGTATTGTGGCTGAGGCTCACACGATGGACGAAGCAAATGAATTGGCTAACCAGATTAAGGATGTTATAAAGAGTTTATCAAAATAAAACACGTTGTAATTGTTTATAGTAGGCGGTGCATGCTTTTGAGGCTTGCACCGCTTTTTGTTGTTTGGACGTAAGTTTACATAAATATTGGATAGTTTACGCTATAATTAATCTGTTTATTGAGAAATATTTAAAAAAAAGAATGTTTTTGTATAGGTATTGTCAAATAATGTTTATCTTTACGTGTTAAATTGCTTGGAAAAGTATGTGTAAGCTGATAAAATAGTATCATGAGGCTATTTAGGCTATATTTAAAAGTTGATTATTAAAATAGAAATATAAAAATGATAAAGAAATTCTTTTCAAATGTGCTAGGCTCTTTTGTTGGAGCATGGTTGGCGTTGGTCGTGTTTAGTATGACTGCAGTTATTATGGGGTTTGCGTTCCTTGGTTCGATGGCGGCATTGAAAATGGAGAGTGAGAGCACTACGGTACAAGACAAATCAATATTATACTTGAATCTTGCTACGGCTTTTGATGAACGAAGTTCCGATAATGATGCAATCAACACTTTGCTTGGCAACAAAGATGATAAAGGCTGCAGTTTGGAAACTGTGTTGAAAGCGTTGAAGGTTGCTAAAGATGAGAAGAATGTAACAGGCGTATTTGTAGATTGTAAAGGGAGCAGTGCTGGAATTGCTTCTTTGTTTGAGGTTAGACGTGCTTTGCAAGAATTTAAGGAAAGCGGAAAATTTGTGATGGCTTATGGTAATGAAGGTATAAGCCAAGGCGATTATTATGTGGCATCGGTAGCCGATTCTATAATGCTTAATCCTGTAGGTGCTGTAGACATTCATGGATTGAGTTCAACGATACCATTCTTTAAAGGCTTATTGGATAAAGTGGGTATAGAGATGCAGGTGATCCGTGTGGGTACTTTTAAAAGTGCAGTAGAGCCATATATTGAAACTCAAGCAAGTCCGGCAAACCGCATGGCTACTGAAGCTTATTTGAAGTCAATTTGGGGAAACCTATGTGATAGCATATCGCTATCTCGCCTAATTCCAGCTGATAAATTGAACTTGTTGGCTGATAGCTTGATGGTTACACAAACCACTGAGTATTTGCTTGAAAATAATATAGTTGATGGCTTATGCTATCACTTTGAGATGCTTGACATATTGAAAAATAAGTCAGGTTTAGAAGCTAAGGATGATGTACGCTTGGTATCGCCTGAGCAAGTTGCTGGTATGAAAATAGAAAAAACTCATGCTGACAAGGTAGCTGTAATATATGCTGAGGGTGAGATTGACGGTTCTTCTGAAAATGGAGTGAATTCATCAAACCTAGTGAAAGACATTATCAAGATTTCGAAAGATGATGCAATCAAAGCCGTTGTGTTACGTGTTAATTCTCCTGGAGGAAGTGCTTTTGGCTCAGAACAGATTTGGGCTGCATTGGAAGAGGTGAAGAAGGCTGGTAAGCCGTTTGCTGTGTCAATGGGCGACCTAGCCGCATCTGGTGGTTACTATATTTCTTGTGGAGCCGACCGCATTTTTGCAGAACCTGTGACTATAACAGGCTCTATAGGAATATTCGGAGTAATTCCATGTTTCAAGGAACTTATGAATGATAAGCTAGGTGTTACGCAAAGTGTAATAAGCACTAATGCCAATGGTGATTTCATAAGTGTGACTGAACCGATGACAGCAGTTCAAAGGGCAGCTATGCAACGCATGATAAATGAGGGTTACGAATTGTTTACCTCTCGTTGTGCTACTGGAAGAAAAATGGATATTAATGACTTGAAGAAGATTGCTGAAGGTCGTGTGTGGGATGGTATCACAGCTAAGGAATTAGGCTTGGTTGATGAGTTCGGAAATCTTGCCGATGCTATAGATTGGGCAGTGGAAACTGCGAAAGTCGGAGATTATTCAGTAGTAGTTTACCCTGAATTAGACAACTCATTTATGCGTTATTTGCGTGGCTATGTAAAAACAGAAATGGGTAAGATGCTGGCTTCTGAAACGGGAGAATTGTATAAATATCGTGATGTAATCAACACTGTTATTAACCGTGACCGTGTGCAATGCTTGATGGAACCTGTTGAGGTGAAGTTATAATCTTTATAAGGTTGTTGCTGGCAATATGATGATTTATGGCTTCTGAATATAAGAAGATATTGGCAAAAGTGATTCTCACACCATGCTCCTACTTGTTTAGGTTGGTAGTAGGGGTGAGAAACTTTATGTTCAATATTGGTGTTCTGAAGCAGCGTGAATTTGATGTGCCTGTTGTTGTGGTTGGTAATTTAGCTGTGGGTGGAACTGGGAAAACGCCTCATACCGAATATATAGTCAGCCGCTTGTGTATGAAATATAGATTGGCGGTGTTAAGTAGAGGTTATAAGCGTAAAACTAGGGGGTTCGTACATGCCTCTAGCAGTTTGTCCTCTTACGACTTGGGTGATGAACCTTACCAGATATATCGAAAATACGGCTCATGTGTTGATGTAGCAGTTTGTGAGAGCCGTGTGAGGGGCATAGAAAATTTGTTGGAGATTAATCCAGATATAAACCTATTTGTTCTTGATGACGCTTATCAACATCGTTATGTAAAGCCTAGGGTGGCTGTTGTTCTTACCGATTACAAGAAATTACCCTGCGATGATAGCATGTTGCCATTAGGCGAATTGAGAGAACCGCAACAAGCGTTATCAAGAGCCGATATTGTTGTGGTTACGAAATGTCCAGCCGACATGAAGCCCATCGATGTGAATGTGGTGAAGAAGAAATTAAATCTTGCCAAGTGGCAGAAGGTATTCTTCTCGGCATATAAATATAAGGATTTGTTGCCAGTGTTCAATGACGAAGATGCGTATCAGCCCGATTTGAACTGGTTGAACAAGAATGACACTATTCTTGTTATTACTGGTATCGCCAATCCTGTGCCTATGGTGAAATATTTGAAGCAGTATAAATCACGAGTGAAGGTGATACATTTTAGTGATCACCATAACTACAGCCGAGAAGATTTTTCGTTTATTGTGAAAACGTTCAATGGGCTTCCTGGTGATCGTAAATTTATCGTTACCACCGAGAAAGATGCTGTGAGGATTATAAACAATCCTTATTTCCCGCACGTGTTGCGTAAACACATTTTCTATCTGCCTATAGAAGTGGAATTCTTGCCAGGTGATGATGATTTTATAGATGTGCTTACCACCAAGATTACACACAACAAAATTTTAGGCTGACAATTCATATTGATAAGAGATAACTTAATTAATATATAGTTTTATGGAAAAAGAAATGTTGGATTTAATAAAGCAAACGGCTAGCTTTATCGCTGGCAAAGTGAAAGATATGCCCAAGACTGCTATAATCTTAGGTACAGGTCTTGGTGAGCTTGTTAATCATATAGATATTACTGATGAATTGGCTTACGAGGATATTCCTAATTTCCCTGTTTCAACGGTGGAAGGTCATAGCGGTAAACTTATTTTTGGTCAATTGGGTAATAAGCGTATTATGGCTATGAAGGGACGTTTCCATTTCTATGAGGGGTATAATATGCAACTTGTGACTTTCCCAGTGCGTGTGATGAAAGAGCTTGGCATTACCACATTGTTCGTTTCAAATGCGGCGGGAGGAATGAATCCTGAATTTAAGATAGGTGATTTGATGATTATAACCGACCATATTAATTTATTCCCAGAGCATCCGCTACGTGGCAAGAATTTTGAAGAACTAGGTCCCCGTTTCCCTGATATGAGTGAGGCTTATTCAACGGAACTAATAGCCGATGCAAAAAAAGTAGCTGCTGAAAATGATATACGTCTTGTGGAAGGCGTGTATGTTGGTACTCAAGGACCTACATTTGAAACGCCAGCTGAATATCGTTACTTCCACCGTATAGGTGGTGATGCTGTGGGTATGAGTACCGTGCCTGAGGTTATTGTGGCGCGTCATAGCGGAATTCGTTGCTTTGGAATGTCGGTGATTACCGATCTTGGTGTAGAGGGTATCGTAGAAAAAGTTTCTCATGAGGAGGTACAGAAAGCCGCTGCCGCAGCTGAGCCAAAGATGACGTTTATCATGAAAGAGCTTATTAATAAGTTTGAGGAGTAAAGAATGAATTATCAACAAGAAACAGAAATATCAACTCTTGGTGAGTTCGGTCTAATCGACCATCTCACCAAGAATTTAGAATTACATAACGATAGCACCCTGAAGGGTATAGGTGATGATTGCGCTGTATTAGATTATAAAGAAAAGCAGACGCTTGTGACCACCGACCTTTTGCTGGAGGGTATTCATTTCGATTTGACATATACGCCGCTTAAACACTTGGGCTATAAGGCTGCTGTTGTTAATTTCTCAGATGTATATGCTATGAATGGTGTGCCTAAGCAAATCACAGTGTCGCTGGGCATATCAAAACGCTTTACAGTGGAGCATATAGAGCAATTGTATGCGGGCATACGCCTTGCATGCGAGATGTATGGAGTCGATTTGGTTGGCGGTGACACATCTGCCTCGGTTACTGGATTGATAATAAGTATAACTTGCATAGGCGAGGGCGATAAGGATAAAATCGTATATCGTAGCGGAGCAAAAGATACCGATTTGATTTGCGTAAGCGGTGATTTGGGCGCGGCATATATGGGTTTGCAGTTGCTGGAACGAGAACGCTCTGTATCGAAAGATAGCCAAGATGATTTTCATCCAGCTTTCGAAGGCAGGGAGTATATACTTGAACGCCAATTGAAACCAGAGGCTAGGCGTGATGTGGTAGAGGCTTTGGCAAAGGCTGGCATAAAGCCTACGGCGATGATGGATGTAAGTGACGGCTTATCTTCAGAATTATTGCATATTTGTAAGCAGAGTAATGTGGGTTGCCGTATCTATGAAGAACGTATTCCTATAGACTATCAAACGGCTGTAATGGCTGAGGAGTTCAATATGAATCTTGTTACGGCTGCATTGAATGGTGGCGAAGATTATGAGTTGGTGTTTACAGTTCCTTTGACCGACCATGAGAAAGTCGCTGCATTGAAAGAAGTGAAGATAATAGGTCGTATCACAAAGCCTGAACTTGGATATTGCTTAGAAACTCGTGATGGTGCGGAGATGGAACTACGTGCGCAAGGTTGGCTGGCATTTACAAGAAACGAAGGTAATTGATACTGACCGTTAGTGCTGCTTGTGCGGTTTTGCTCTCTTGGAAGTTGAGTATAATTTTCTAAGAAAATTTTAAACAGCTTCATAATTTTGGCTAGAAATGTGAATAGATGTTGATAGTTAATATCTATTTCGGAATTTTTGATTACTTTTGTTAACGATAACAGAACGAAAAAAGGCTTGCGGTAGTAGCTCAGTGGTAGAGCATCGGCTTCCCAAGCCGAGGGTCGCGGGTTCGACCCCCGTCTACCGCTCTTTTTAGAAACTGTGTGTGGAATATTTTTCTAACACACAGTTTTCTTATTATAAATTTATAATAAAAACAAAGTGGAAATATAGTTGTGGTATGGAGAATAAGTGTTAACTTTAAGCACGGAATTAAAAGTACTATTATATGAAAATGAATCTAAAATTATTGGTAGTGGCATTGGTGGTAGCGATGTTTGCGGGAACTGCTAATGCACAAAATCCTAAGAGAGAATTACGTTCGGTGTGGTATACTACAGTAAGTAGTATGGATTGGCCTAAGACGATAGGTGTAGGTGATGAAATCCAAGCTGCTCAAAAGCAAGAGATGCGTGATTATCTTGATAAGATGAAAGCGTTGAATATCACGTCGGTGTGTTTCCAAGTGCGTAGCGAGAGCGATGCTATGTATAGGTCGGCTTATTGTCCATGGTCATCGTATTTGACTGGGGAGCGTGGATTAGAACCAGGTTGGGATCCGTTGGCGTTTGCAGTGGAGGAATGTCACAAGCGTGGTATGGAATGTTGGGCATGGATGAATCCTTATCGTTGGTCGCGTAGCGGCTATCATTGGAATAATACTGAGCATGACAAGGAAATGCAACGTGACGGTTGGTTGTTGTCTCACGATGGTAAATATATCACGTTGAATCCAGCATTGGATAAATGTAGAAAACGTATAGTTGACGTATGTAAAGAAGTTGTAGTTAACTATGCAGTAGACGGCGTTTTGTTTGATGATTATTTCTATCCTAATAATATAGCTCAAGACAGTACTGCAGCCGATTATGCATTATATAATGTAACATCTAACGGAATGACAATAGGCGACTGGCGTAGAGCTCATGTAAACTTGATGGTAAAAGAAGTATATGATATGATTCAGAGCCATCGTCCAGATGTTAGATTCGGTATTTCACCGGCTGGTGTTGCAGGAAAGGCAGAAACATCAGGAAGCAGATACAAATCGTTGAAACCATGTGACGTGAAAGCTTCAGATTGGCAATATGCAACAATTTTCTCTGATCCTCTTGCATGGCTAGAGCAAAAATCTATCGACTTTATTTCTCCACAGATATATTGGGCGACTTGGCATGAAACGGCTCCATATAGTCCTTTGTGTGAGTATTGGAGCAATGCGGCGAATTATTTTGGACGACATTTCTATTCAAGTCACTCTATAGGCTCAGCTGAACCTCGAGTGAAAGGTAAACGCCCAAAGCGCAAGGGACCAGATCCTAAATACTTTGGTGAATATGTTGCACAAGTAGAGGCAAATCGCAAATATGACAAGAATAACGCTTCTGGTTCAATCTATTTCGGTGCTAGAGGCTTGTATGGTCGTAATCCAGGCGATGCGGCTGTGGGTGATACTTTGATGAAATATTGTTACAATACATTGGCTTTGAATCCGGTAATCAC
>CAZSHA010000053.1:0-15872 GCA_964606575.1 uncultured Muribaculaceae bacterium
TATATAATCAGCTTTTTATTGTTCATGGCAAAGTTAAGCATTATATTAGTACGTGCAAAGTGTGCCGACTCCCTAAAAATGGTGAAAAACTGGAATAAATACCCTATAAATAGGGATTTATAAAGTGAATATGCGGTTGTAATTTTGCATCGTTATCTTTAAGATAGAAATAATAGTAGTTTTAAATGTTATTATAACAAAGATTAAACCATAGTAGTTTTTAATGGCGCCGTTGTGGAAAACGCCGCCATTTTTATTTTGTGATATCTAATCCATATATATTGCGTCGTGGACAAGGTAAGTAATTGGAATATAGGGATATAACATTTTTGTTATAGAAATTTTATCGATGGTTGTGTTAATTGTTACAAGTTTGTTATAAATGATGTGCGTGAATGTGCTAATTTTGCGATAGTCAAACTATTAAGATATGGATTTATGGCTAAGAAACAGACAATTCTAGTTGTTGACGACGAAGAAACTCTCTGCGACGTTTTGAAGTTGAATCTTGAACTAGAGGGGTATGATGTGGTAATCGCACATTCAGCTGAGGAGGCATTAAGGTTGCCGTTGAGCCAGTATTCTCTCATTTTGCTAGATGTAATGATGGAGGAAATGACTGGCTTTGAGCTAACGTCTAGAATACGTGCAAATGAACAGTTGAAAAACATTCCGATTATACTATGTACGGCTAAAGATGCCGAAGAAGACTTGATTGACGGCTTCATGTGCGGTGCCGATGACTACATAAAGAAGCCGTTCTCCATGAAAGAACTTTTATTGAGGGTGAAAAGCTTATTGAGAAGGAGCGGCATTCCCCAAGAAAAAAATGAGAAAATGATATCCTATAGGACTTTAGATCTGGATTTGGTGAAGAAAGAATGTAGGATTGACGGGGAGGTGATTTCGTTTACAAAAAAGGAGTTTGAAATCATGAAACTCTTGTTGAACAATCGTGACAAGGTGTTTTCACGAGAAGAGATTCTGAGTGAGGTGTGGGAGGATGATGTGTATGTGATAGATCGAACTATTGATGTAAACATAAACCGTCTACGCAAGAAATTAGGAAAATATGGTAACAATATAATTACAAAACAAGGTTATGGCTATGGCTTTAAAGAAGAGTAACGGCTACCAGATGCGGCTATTCGCTCTGATAAGCAGTTTTACATGGATTTTAACGTTTGCGTTTTTCGTGTTGCAGTACACGAGGGAAAAGGAATTCAAAATAGAATCCTTGCACTCGCAGTTGCAAATACTCAACACGGAGATTATGAACGAGTTGGAGTATGCTGGCGATATCTCTCCGTTAGAAGCGAGAAAGACGGCTAATGAAGATTCGGTGAGAGTGACATTGATTGATTTCTCGGGTAATATACTGTTCGATACCGATGCCGACAGTATTTACAAGAATCATAGCGATAGAAAAGAGTTTGTCGATGCTATGACAAAAGGCGAGGGATATACCGTGAGGCGTGTATCTCAATTGGATAACAAGATTTATTTCTATTCGGCTACGAAGGGAGATTCGTTGATTGTTCGTTCAGCTATGCCATATAACGACTCGTTGACCCAGACGTTGCAAGTGGACTGGATTTACGGTCTTATCATAATTATTATAGCCATTGTAGTGAACATAATAGCATATTTCGCTATACGACGCATCAGCACCACGGTGGATAGCTTGCGTGAGTTTGCCACTAAGGCTGAGGAAGGCAAGCTTGACATAACAGAAACCTATGAGTTTCCTCAAGACGAATTGGGCGAAATTTCCAGCCATATCGTAAATATGTATATCAATGAGCAGAGAATGAGGAAAGAGCGTGACGAGAACATGAAAGTCGCAATCTTTGAGGAGCAAGAAAAGCAAAGAATAAAACGTCAATTGACAAATAATATCAATCATGAGATAAAAACTCCGGTTCATGCTATCCAGTCGTGCCTCGAAACGATAGTGAACAATAGGGATCGCCTCGACAAGGAGCAAACATCAAATCTGATAGATCGTGCTTATGAGCATGTTAAGCAATTATGCTCATTGCTGCATGACATTTCTGTGATAACCCGCATTTCGGAAGCGAGCAATCAAATAGAGTGCAATAGCGTGAACATTAACAATATACTGAAAGGTATACAAGCCGATATGGAAGTGTGTCCTCCAGAGAAACGCATGCGTCTAAACATTGATGTTCCTAATGATATGGTGATAAGCGGAAACGAAAGCCTAGTTGAATCAATATTCCATAATCTAGTGAATAACGCTTTGGCTTATTCTGGCGGTCGAGATATTTACATTAAAGCTACCGATGAAGGCAACAGCTATTTATTTGAGTTTGCCGACAATGGAATAGGCGTTGACAATGAGCATTTAAGCAAATTGTTTGAGCGTTTTTACCGCATTGATTCTGGACGTTCACGCAAAATGGGAGGTACAGGTTTAGGCTTGGCGATAGTTAAGAATGCGGTTAATTTCCACGGCGGTTCGATAATGGTGTCTAACCGAAAGACTGGTGGATTACAATTCACATTTACATTGCATAAATAAGATATAGTAAAAAAGAAAGAATAAGATTTAATTAATAGAAAATATGGATCCGATATTTATTGTAATATTGATTGTTTTGGCAGTGCTTGCCGTAATTGATTTGATAGTGGGAGTTACTAACGATGCAGTGAACTTCATTGGAGCTTCCTTGGGTACGAAAATCGCATCAAAGAGAACTATATTGACGGTTGCGTCGATTGGTGTGCTAGTGGGTGTTGTGACCTCGAACGGTATGATGGAAGTGGCTAGAAGCGGCGTGTTCCATCCCGATATGTTCACTTTCACTGAAGTTATGATGCTTTTTGTGGGTGCTATGCTGGCTGACGTTATATTATTGAACACGTTTAATCTTTTAGGATTACCCACATCAACCACAGTGTCTTTGATATTTGAGTTATTGGGTAGTGCTGTAGCTGTCACTTGTTATAAGGTAGCTAACGATTCAGGGTTGACACTTGCCGATGTGGGTTCATTTATCAATAGCGGAAAGGCTTTGGCTATGATCAGCGCAATATTGGTGTCGGTGGCGTTATCTTTTATTGTCGGAGTTGTTATAATGTATATTTCTCGCATACTGTTCTCTTTCCGTTATCAAAAGGCAATGAATCAATATGGTGCGTTATGGTGCGGTGTGGCATTAGTCGGAATATTATATTTTGCGATTTTCAAAGGGTTGAAGAGTTCTGGTTTGATAAGTCCAGAAACTATGGCTATGCTTAATGATAACATTGTCATGATATTATTCTATTGCTGGATTGCATTCTCCGTATTGTTGTTCATTTTGCAACGCTTGAAAGTGAATATAATGAAGATTACAATCCTATCGGGTACATTCGCATTGGCGTTGGCATTTGCTGGCAATGACTTGGTGAACTTTATTGGTGTGCCTATTGCTGGCCTAGACTCATATCAGATGGCTTTGGATAGCGGTAATGAGAACATGCTTATGTCGGGACTTGCTGAGCCTGCTAGAGTGAATCCGTTACTTTTAATAGGTGCAGGAGTTATCATGGTAATGACGTTGTTTTTCTCTCGCACAGCTATGAAGGTGGCAGAAACATCTATCAGCCTAGCATCTCAGAACGATGAAGACGAGCGTTTTAATTCTACAGCGTTCTCTAGAGCTTTAGTGAGATTTGCGGTGGCTATCAGCAATTTCTATGAGAAAGTGATGCCGCGTAAGTGGGCGTTGGCTATAGAGAAGAGATTTGAACCGATAGCAGAGGAGGAGCGTGAAGGAAAAGCGTATGATAATATCAGGGCTATAGTTAACTTGTCGGCTGCCGCTATGTTGATATGTATAGGTACATCATTTAAGTTGCCTTTGTCTACTACCTACGTTATATTTATGGTGGCTATGGGTAGTTCATTAGCTGATAAGGCTTGGGGGCGTGAAAGCGCGGTTTATCGCATTTCTGGTGTCATGGTGGTTATTTCAGGCTGGTTCGTTACAGCAATTGCAGCATTCTTAATTTCCTTTATAATAGGAACACTACTTATGTGGGGTGGCTGGGTTGCTTTAGTAGCAATTATATTGGTGTGCGGTTATGCTTTGTGCCACAGCTTGATATTCAAGTCAAAAAAGACTGCAGATGACAAAAAATCTCTTATCACCGATAATGATGCTGAGACCGATGTGCTATATGCATGCACGCAAATAGTAAGCACCACAATGGAGAAGGTTTCTTATATATACAATCACATGCTTGTTGCTTTGTTCAACGAGAATCGAAAGGCATTAAAAGAGGCTGTAGCGTCGTCGAAAGAGATGTACGATGAGGCAAATGAGCGTAAATATGAGATTGTCACAACCTTAAAAAGGTTGGAAGATTCTAAGATAGAAACAGGCCACTATTATGTTCAAGTTGTCGATTTCTTGTGTGAAGTGTCTAAAGCGTTGTTGCACTGTACACGTCCAGCTTATGAGCATATTGATAACAACCACCGAGGATTCACCGAGGAACAGATTATGGACTTGAAGCAGATAAATGATGAGGTGGATGAGATATTCAATAGAATAAACGACATGTTGCGTGAAAAAGACTTCACACATCTTGACGATATAATGGTGATGCGTGATAAACTCTTCGGTACGATAGCCGAGAAAATTAAGAGCCAGATTAAGCGACTCAAGACAGAGGACATGAGTACTAGAGGCAGTATGCTATACATGAACATACTGAATGAAACGAAAACGATGGTGCTTCAGTCACGCAATTTGTTGAAGTCGCAAGCATACTTCTTAAATGAGATAAAGGCTGAAAAAGTAGGTTAATAAAAACCTTTTTTATCTAAGTTTGTTAATATGGCAAAGATTATTATTTAACTCTTTGCCATATTTTGTATGAAAAAAATTATTTTATTGTTTACTATCATGCTAAGTTGCATGATGGTTTACGCACAAAATCCAAACTCAAAAGAAGTAAAAGCTATTCAGGCTTTTTTGAATCAACCAGCAGAGGAAGGCTCGATAACCAATGCTCAAGCCTTAGGTGTTAACCTGTCAAATCCTACCACATGGTACGGAGTGTCATGGAGCGGGGGGCATATTACCGCCATAGATTGGAAACACAAAAAATTGGCTGGAACGCTTAACCTAACGGCTTTGAAGAACTTGAAATCTCTTGATGTGTCACGTAACAAGATTACGTCGCTCAATGTCGAGGGATGCACGAGCCTTGTTGACTTGAACGCTAGCCGAAATTTGCTTACGCAATTGCAAGTGAGCGGATGTACCCAATTGTCAAAATTGACAATCTATAAGAATAGGCTACTTGAAATTGAGCTATCAGGTACGCCAATGCTTACTAATGTGAATTGTAGTAACAACTTGTTTATAAACCTGAATGTGAGCGATGCCGCTAATCTTGTGACATTGAACTGCCAAAGCAATCATCTAGAAACTTTAGAGGTGTCGGGTTGTACTGAGTTGAAGCATCTTTATGCAGGTTACAATAAGCTAACTACTCTAAATCTTTTTGGCTTGACCAATCTGTTGACTTTAAATGTAGACGGTAATGAGATAAACTCGTTATATATAGCTAATATGCCGTCGTTGTTGACTTTGATGTGCAGTGATAATAATATGACTTCGATGGTGATTAAGGATTGTTCAAATTTGATGGATTTGATATGTTCTTATAATCGTCTTACTTCGCTTGAGGTGGAAGGATGCTATAACGTGCAGTTTATAGATTGTTCCTACAACGATTTGACACATTTGAATTTAAGCAATATGACACTATTGCAACGGTTGTTGTGTAATAACAATATGTTGACTTCGCTAGATGTGTCGTTTGACCAACAGCTGACTTATATCAATTGCCGATACAATCAATTGTTTGATTTGATAACTGTTGGATGTGACAATTTGCGTATGATTGCTTGCCAATGGAATCCATAATGATGTTATAACATGAAATTTATGGCGGTGAGTCATGTTCTGAATGCTCACCGCCATTATTGTGTCTAGGTTATTTCACCAATGATATTCCGTCAGTTTCGATAAGAATCTGTTTAGCCTTGAATAACCCTCCTATAGCCTTTTTGAAATCTTTCTTGCTACATTGGAATACTTCCCTAATTTTCTCAGGAGAGGATGAATCGTTCAGTTCAATCTTGCCTCCTTGTTCATGTATGTAATCTAAAATGTCATCAGCCAAGTCGGTTACACGGTTGCGGGTATTCTTGCCTAAGACTAGGTCTATTTTTCCGTCATCACGAATTGTGCGTACTGTGGCATAATGTAATTCCCCTATGTTTACTTCACAAAATATCTCGTTGTGGTATATCATTCCTGTAAACAAGTCGTTTACTATAACTTTATAACCTAAATCGGTATTTTGGATAATACGAGCTTTCACTTCGTCGTTAGGTTTGACGTTTGGAATCTTGTTATCTAAGAATTTATGAATTTTAGCCGATGCTGCTATGCGTTGTGTTTCGTCATCTAAATATACGTATACAGTGTAGCTGCGTCCTGGAAACATGCGAACCTTTTGCTCTCGGAACGGGACTAGCAGGTCTTTGGGTAATCCCCAATCGAGGAAAGCACCCACATCGTTGGTCGCCTTTACACGGAGAAATGCGAACTCGCCCACCTGTGCATAAGGCTTTTCGGTTGTAGCTATAAGCCTATCTTCGGAATCCTTATAGATGAACACGTTAACTTTGTCGCCTGGTTTCATATTACGTGAGGTATACCTTAGCGGAAGCAATATTTCACCAGCTTCTCCACCGTCAAGGTATAGCCCGAAATCTACACGATGAGTAATCTCTAATTCGTTGAATTTGCCTATTTGAATCATTATGGATTAAATTTTATGCGAATATCGGCATAAATTTTGACATAAAGACGCAGAAACATAAAAAACAAGGCTTTTAGTGTGAAATATCAGAACTTTTTGTATCTTTAAAATCTCAAAAAATGAAATCTTATGAAAAAACTCTTGTTTTGCAGTGTTTTGTTGCTGATAATGATATGCTTATATTCATGTGGCTATAGTAAGTCGGAGAGTAAGCCTATAGTGTTTGGCGATACGGTGGTTTTAGCAAAAATCAGTTTGCATGATACTGCAAGTTATTCAATAGTAGAGTCGGAACGGTGTCAGATTGCTGCTGACGTGGATATTGTATTTCCTAAATTTTATATGGGTGAAGAAAAGACAGCTGCGTTGCAACGTGAGTTCTCTAAGTATGTGTTGGGAATGGAAGCTGACACGATGACTCTTGCAAGCGCATTCCCTGAATATGTTGATATTCTCGTAGAAAGGTATAAAGTAGATGCAATATCCGATATAAAAGACATAGAAGTGGATTATGAGCCAGTTTCGAGTTGTGCTTTAACGGTGAAGATATATGCTATGTTTAATTCGGGTGGTATTATATGTTTCTGTAATGAGGAGATTGCCGAAATTAACGAAAAGGATTCTATAGATAGACATTTTTATTATGTGTTTGATTTGAGTACGATGAAGCGTGTAAGGTTAGAAGACCTGATAGCCGAAGAATATAATGATAGGGTTACAGAGCTATTGAAAAATAAGTTGAGGACAGAGAATGATGTGCTTAATGATGACGAATTGGCTGATAGAGGATTTTATAATTTTGATAATATGACCGTCAATAGGAATTTCTATGTTACAGCCGAGGGTATTACATGGGGTTTCTTGCCTCGTGAGCTGGCTGTGTCAGAGGAGGTGCAGGTGTCGTTGAGCTATGAGCTCTTAGCTCCATATTTGAAAGAGCAGTCCGTTGTTTCACAATATATTAATGTAGTAGAATGAGTGTAGATATAATAAAGAAATATTTTAAGAATCTTAGCGAAACTCAAATCAATCAATTTGAGGAACTTGGCAAATTGTATCCTGAATGGAACGAGAAGATAAACGTTATTTCCCGAAAGGATATAGAAAACTTGTATGTGAACCATATACTGCATTCGCTTGGAATAGCCAAGTTTGCTGATTTCAAGGATGGCTCACGAGTGCTAGATATGGGTACGGGCGGTGGCTTGCCAGGTATTCCGCTCGCCATAATGTTCCCAGCTGTGCAATTCCATTTGGTTGACCGTATAGGTAAAAAAATAAAAGTTGCACAGGATATAGCCGACCGTATAGGTTTGAAAAATGTGACCACCCAGCATGGCGATATAAAAGAGGTGAAAGGTGTATTTGATTTTGTGGTGAGCCGTGCAGTGATGAATCTCGATGAACTGGTTGCCGTTGTCAGGCGTTGTGTTTCTAAGACCTGTATAAACGCGTTGCCTAATGGCTTGATTTGCTTGAAAGGCGGAGATTTGCAAGGCGAAACAAAAAAATATAAGAAGACTTTAATGGTTGCAGATTTGGGCGATTATTTTGAAGAACCGTTTTTCGAAACCAAGAAAGTTGTATATGTGCAGTTGATATAGAATAGACTAGAAGTATGAAAATCTCAAAATTCACAGTAAATCCGTTCAGTGAAAACACGTTTATCTTGTGGGATGAAGTAACACGTGAAGCAGCTGTTGTCGACCCAGGAATGTGTACTGGCGGTGAATGCAAGGCGTTCAAGAATTTCATAATTGACAATAATCTTAAATTGTCGAAAATGCTTCTCACTCATCAACATGTCGACCATATTTTGGGTACTGGATTCATTGTTGATGAATTTGCTTGTACTGTCTATGCACATGCTGGTGATATAGAATTAGGGCAGAAAGCCGATGTGCAATTGCGTATGTTCAATTTGCCATATAAGATGATACCGTTTGTTGTGACAGAGGCTGTAAATGATGGTGATAGAATAGACGTTTGCGGAGAGGTAATAGAGGTTTTGCACACTCCGGGCCATAGTGCTGGCGGTGTGGTGTATTATTTATCAGAATCGGGATGTGCCTTTGTGGGTGACACTATTTTTCAGATGAGTATAGGGCGAACCGATTTGACTGGCGGGGACTATGATATGTTGATAGATAGTATTCACTCAAAAGTGTTAAGACTGCCTGACGAAACCGTGTTATATCCGGGACATGGCGGAGCGACTACAGTGGGTGACGAGCGGCAATACAATCCGTTTTTATCAAACAAGCGGTAAAGAATACAGATAACAAAAAAGAAGGTGATGAAATCGATTATATGTTCATCACCTTCGCTATTTTATGCCTGTTAGCTAATTATTTCTTTTGTTCTTTAGCCCAACTATCTTTTAATGAGATTGTGCGGTTGAAAACAAGTTTTTCGGTTGAGCTATCAGGGTCTACGGTGAAATATCCTGTACGTTGGAACTGATAGTGGTCGCCAGCTTTAGCGGTTTCAGCCAAATATGGTTCAATTTTAATATTATTCACAACTTGTAAAGACTCTGGATTCAATAGTTCACGGAAATCTCGATCTTTTTCTTCCGAAGGATTCTCTACGCTGAACAAACGGTCGTAAAGGCGAACTTCCGCATCTTTGCAATGGCGAGCCGATACCCAATGTAGTGTACCTTTCACTTTACGCATACTGCCTGGCATTCCGCTACGTGTTTCAGGATCGTATTCGCAATGTATCTCGGTGATGTTTCCTTCATCATCCTTTATACATTCAGTGCATTTCACAATATAGGCTGCTTTTAGGCGAACTTCATTGCCTGGCGACATACGGAAGTATTTCTTTGGAGGATTTTCCATAAAGTCGGCACGTTCGATATAAATCTCACGGCAGAATGGCATTTCATGAGTTCCTGCATTTTCGTCTTCTGGATTATTCTCGATTGCTACCATTTCCACCTTGTCCTCAGGATAGTTGGTTATAACCACTTTCACAGGGTCAAGCACGGCACTCACACGGTTTGCTCGCTTGTTGAGGTCTTCACGTATGCTATGTTCAAGTAGAGAAATGTCGTTAAGAGCCTCATATTTTGTATAGCCTATCGTGTTGATGAAAGCCTTGATTGATTCAGGAGTGTAGCCGCGGCGACGTAGACCGCAGATAGTAGGCATACGAGGATCGTCCCAACCTGATACTAAGCCTTCTTTAACAAGTTGAAGCAATTTGCGTTTGCTCATTACCGTATATGTCAAGTTCAAGCGGTTGAACTCGATTTGTCGAGGACAATATGTTTCGTCGGCAAGCTCTTTCACGAAATATTCGTAAAGCGGACGGTGAGGTACAAACTCAAGTGTACATATAGAGTGGGTCACCCCCTCGAAGTAGTCGCTTTGTCCGTGGGCGAAATCATACATTGGATATACTTTCCATGCAGTGCCTGTACGATGGTGCGGAGTCTTGATGATGCGATACATTATAGGATCACGGAAGTGCATGTTAGAAGATGCCATATCTATTTTTGCACGAAGCACACGTGAACCTTCGTCAAATTCGCCTTTATTCATTCGCTCAAATAAGTCAAGGTTTTCTTCAACCGAACGGTTGCGGTATAGGCTTTCCGTTCCAGGGGTGGTAGGTGTGCCTTTTTGTGCCGCAATCTCTTCAGAGCTTTGGTCGTCAACGTAAGCCTTGCCTTCTTTGATGAGGCGTACAGCCAAATCATAAAGTTGAGGGAAATAGTCGGAAGCGTAATATTCACGGTCTTCCCAGTCATATCCTAACCACTTGATATCCTCACGGATTGCATCAACGTATTCGGTATCTTCCTTAGTTGGGTTGGTATCGTCGAAACGAAGGTTGCAAGTCCCGCCAAACATCTCGGCTGCTCCAAAGTCCATGCAGATAGCTTTTGCATGACCTATATGAAGGTATCCATTTGGCTCGGGTGGGAAACGGGTATTTAATCGTCCGCCGTTTTTACCTGCTTTAAGGTCGTCGGCAATCAATTGTTGCACAAAGTTTAGACCTTTCTTCTCTTCTGTTGTATTTTCAATATTTTCTGCCATAAAGAATTACTATTTAGCACATTTGGGGTATTGTAACCCCCTAAAATATCATATAATGACGACAAAGATACAAAAAATATGAATATCAAGTTGAAGCAATAAAAAAATTGCTTAATGTTGAATGCTAATTAATAGATATACATTAAATTTGTGTAGATTCTCATGCCGTAGCCCTGTGGAGGCGGGGGATAGAGGGTGGGAATAGATATTATAGTAAAGCGTTTATTTACGCTTTGTGTTTGACGCATAGAAATCTAGCAAGTTTCAGGATAATAGTCAATTTATGCTTTTTATAATATTATTAGTTTGTTATCGATAGATGTAGATTCTGAAAACGAGAATTATTCTTCATTAAACGGAGTTTTGTTTAATAAGAATAAGACTGAATTACTTTGCTATCCGTCGGGGAAAACAGAAAGTAGTTATTCAATTCCAAATAGCGTGACTTCAATAGGACTTAGTGCATTTAGTAATTGCCGTAGTTTGGCGTCAGTGACAATCCCAAACAGTGTTACGTCAATAGGAATGCATGTTTTTTATGGCTGTAGCAGATTGACATCTATAACAATCTCAAACAGTGTTACGTCAATAGGGGCAAAGGCTTTTTCAGGTTGTCTTAGCTTGGCATCTGTGACTATTCCAAGCAGTGTATCATCAATAGATGATGACGTCTTTAATAATTGCGTAAACTTGCAATCTGTGTATGTTGAGAATGATACTCCGCCAACGGCATTGGCTGAAACGTTCTCAAATATATCATCAGATGCTGTTCTTTATGTTCCGAGCGAGGAGGCTAAGTCGGCATATATGACGGCAGAGGGCTGGAGCGGCTTCTCCGATTATGCCGTGAACTACCTTAAGCCTAACGATATAGACATCTATGTTGGCAAGAGTGCAGTCATGCCGGTCGACCTTGTCAACGAGCCTGCGATAACAGCGTTCCAGTGCGATTTATATTTTCCAGCAGGCATCACATGCGACAGCGTCACCTTGGCGGATAGGAGCGTAGACCACACTTTATCGAGTGCGGTGCAGTCTGACGGGGCGTTGCGCGTGCTGGCTATCTCGTTCACGTCATCACCGTTTGCGGGAAACGAGGGAGCGTTGCTCAATTTGAAGCTTTCAGCATCGTCAGAATTGGACGACCAAGTTAAACAGGTGGAGATAAAGAACATCAAGCTGACCACTCCAGACGAGGTAGAGTATACCGCACCCGACCAAGTAGCGAATGTTAACGTCAAGACATATATAACAGGCGACGCCAACGGAAGCGGCGACATAACCGTGACCGACGTTGTATCGGTTATAAACCATGTGCTAGGCAAGAGTTCCGATAGTTTCGTGTTAGCGGCAGCCGATGTGAACAACAGCGGCGATGTCACAGTAACCGATGCTGTAGGCACAGTGAACCTTGTTCTTGCTCAAAGCTCGTCAACGGCAAGCCAAGCATCCACGATGTCGTTACGCTCAGTGTCAGCCAAGTCCACAACCCAGCCCAACTCATTGTACCTTAACGATATGGTTGTTGTGCCAGGCGAGGAAAAGTCGGTATCGATATATATGGATAATGCAGTTGCCTTCTGTGCGTTCCAAGCCGATATCCATCTACCAGACGGGGTGTCGATAAAGTCAATGTCGCTATCACCAGCTAGGAACAACGGACACTTTGTTTCGTCAAGCAACCCAGCTGACGGTGTGACCAGGATAGTAGCGATTTCGTTGAGCAATACGGACTTCATTGGCGAATCAGGTGACGCTCTAGTGGACCTCACACTATCGGTGTCAGAGGATTTTACAGGAGGCGTGATAACAATAGACAACGTGGAATTATCAACCAAGGAAGAGGTTGCGTATAATCCGGAAGCAACGACCGCCACTCTGTCCGTTGACGGTACTACAGGAATCGGCAGAGTCCAAGAAGAATCAGTGCCAGTCGAGTACTATAACTTGCAAGGCGTGAGAGTGGAGAACCCAAACAAGGGCATCTATGTGAAGCGACAAGGCACAAAGACCACAAAAGTGGTGCTATAAAAGAGAAACATTTCTGCTCTGGGGAAAACTTGATATCAGGAGGTTGTGCTGATGGCGCAGCCTCCTTTCCTTATTTAAGAGGGGATAGGAAGGACAGACCACAAATTACATGGGGTGGGGTGTTGAAATAAATGTTAATGAATGGAGTGAGATTGATTGTTGTGTTGTATCTTTGCCACTATCAACGATTGATATAAGATGGATAATAAACAATTGCAAGAAACTATAGCAAAACGCATGGGGCGGAACGGTAAGGATGTAGCCAAGTTGATGGATGCGTTAGTGAATACGATAAAAGAGCGATGTGGGGTGCTTGATAGTATCGCAATACCAGGATTTGGCACGTTTGAACCTAAGAAAAGGTTGGAACGTATAGTGGTGAATCCGAGTACTGGAAAACGTATGCTGGTGCCACCGAAAATTACGCTTACATTCAAACCAAGCACATTGTTGAAATCAAAATTGAAATAATAGTTGCTAACTCGGAATAGGATTTAGACAGCATCTAACAATTGACTGAAAATGAATAGAAAAATAACTTTTCCTGAATTGGTGGATTCGATAGCCGAACTTACTAACACCTCGAAACGTGTCAGTGAGAGTTTTCTAAAAGAATTGTTCGGTATTATACGTGAAGCGCTAGAACGGGAAGAAACTGTAAAAATAAAGAATTTAGGAACGTTCAAGGTCGTTGAAATAGCATCGCGGAAAAGCGTGAATGTGAACTCGGGAGAGGATATGGAAATACCAGCTCATAAAAAAGTGAGTTTTACGCCTGATAAGTCGTTAGCGGAGGCTATAAATATGCCTTTTGAAGGGTTTGAAACTGTTGTGCTAGACGATGATATAACAGATGAGAATTTGAAAGAATTGGCTTCGGTGGATGATGAACCTCAACCGCCAGTGTTCAAGGGCGAGGATGATATTCAGCCAGAAATAGAGGTCGCTGAAGTCGTTCAGAGCGACAACAAAAATGATGAAGAAGTCGCTGCGGAAACAGATGTTGCGGAGGTTCTTATAGAACCCGAAACCGAGGTTGAGCCTGCAACAGAACCAGCAGTAGACTCACAAGACGAGCGATCATCATCAAACACCGAAATCGAACAAGAAGTTGGATACGAGGCGGAGGAGAGCAGTTTGGCTACTGATGTCAGAGTTGAAGATGAAGAGCTAGAGGAAGAAACTGCACGTGTGAAGCGAAAATCTTATTTCTGGGGATTCTTGAGTGGTATAGCTGTATCTATTTTAATAGGATGCGTGGCTGTAGCCGTGTGTAACAGCTGTTTCGGATTCATTTTCTCGACAGATGCGCAAACAGAGCAAGCTACGGCGATGGCAGATATGACTGATACAGAAAATGCTGTTGCCGAAAAGCAAGATTCGCTTCAACCTATGGCTGATACCGTAGCACCTCCCGTGGATGTAGCTCCAAAAGAAAAGCCTGTGGTGCTTGACACCGTAAGGGTTAATAATTTCCTTACCAAGATGTCACGCCGCTATTATGGTAGGTATGAGTTCTGGGTGTATATATATGAGGAGAATAAGGATAAAATCCAGAACCCTAATAACGTTGAGCCGGGATTGGTGGTTGTGATTCCTCCAGTAGAGAAATATGGAATAGACAAAAATAGTCCAGAAAGTGTGAGAAAGGCAAATGAATTGGCCGCTGAAATACAGAAATCTATTGGAAATAAGTGAGTTATGATATAAAAGACAAATTCGTAGATATACGGATTTGTCTTTGTTTTAACATTACTAACTTAAAATATTATAAATTAACGTCATAAGATTGTTGTATTAGAGGCTAAAATAATAAATTTGCAACTATAGAATAAAAACGAAATTAGAAACATACTAAATATAATAGTTTAAGACTATGAATGAATCTGTTAATATCAGAGAATTGAATGATTTGATTGCTAGTAAAAGCAATTTTGTGAGTATGATAACACAAGGAATGGATCAAACAATCGTGGGACAAAAGCACTTGGTTGATTCATTGCTTATAGCATTGCTAGCCGATGGTCACATATTGCTAGAAGGCGTACCGGGCTTGGCAAAGACTCTAGCGATAAAGACACTAGCATCGTTGGTGGATGCTAAATATAGCCGTATTCAATTTACACCTGACTTGTTGCCAGCCGATGTGATAGGTACAATGGTGTATAGCGTGAAGAATGAGAAATTTGAGGTAAAACAAGGTCCAATCTTTGCTAATTTTGTCCTTGCCGATGAAATCAACCGCGCTCCAGCAAAGGTACAAAGTGCGTTGTTGGAAGCAATGCAAGAGCGTCAAGTGACAATAGGCGACAAGACGTTCAAATTGGAAACACCGTTCTTAGTGATGGCTACGCAGAATCCTATCGAACAAGAAGGAACATATCCGCTTCCAGAAGCTCAAGTGGACCGTTTCTTGATGAAGGTTACAATAGGCTATCCTAATAAGGAGGAGGAAAAGCTGATAGTACGTCAGAACATACGTTCGATAGCTACTAAGGTGAATGCTCTTGTTAAGCCAGAAGAAATTGTGGATATACGCAAACTTGTTGAACAGATATACGTTGACGAGAAAATAGAGCGTTACATAGTGGATATAGTGTTTGCGACTCGTTTCCCAAGCGACTACGGCTTGAACGATTTGACAAGTATTATATCATTCGGAGCATCTCCTCGTGCTTCAATAAGTTTGGCTCGTGCCGCACGTGCATACGCTTTCTTGAAAAATCGTGGTTACGTGATACCGGAGGATATACGTGCTGTGTGTCATGATGTGCTGCGTCACCGTATAGGCTTGTCTTATGAGGCTGAGGCAAATAATATAAGTGCTGACGAAGTAATCAGTGAAATTTTAGATAAAATAGCAGTACCTTAATCTTAGGTGGTTGTTAATATGGATTCTAATGAATTGTTGAAGAAAGTCCGGAAGATTGAAATAAA
>CAZSHA010000054.1:0-15699 GCA_964606575.1 uncultured Muribaculaceae bacterium
ATACGACTTTCAATCTTTTTCTATCTTCCCGTGTCTACTTTTTCGGTAGCAACAGTTGTACCAGTTTCAATAAATTAGACATTGTTTAAATTTTATTTCGAGATTATTTTAAGAGATGTTTTGGAATGGATTTTTCAGCAAAAGGCGCAGGTAATAGCGGGCTATTTCCAAGCTGTTTGATGATATTGTGGACTGTATCGACACAAAAAATGCTCATTCCATATAAACATGGAACAAGCATCCTATATCTAACCAATAATCTTTTTTATTGACGTGTAAATGTCAAATCTGAACCAAGGTTCAACGAGTTTCCTATGAGAGTGTAACTATATCTTCCATTCTCTAAAATATCAGCACCTGACGCAACAATGATATTCATATAGTTTAAACCATCACTTGTTACGCCTGTTGACCATGAGAACTTCTGGCTATAAGTACGACCCGCTTCATCATTAGTATATGAAATGCTTCCAGAAGTATCTGAATTTAAAACTAAGACAAACGGCATTTCATCTGTGTTTTCAATCCAAGTTCCGCACAATTTTGACTCTTCTGTTTCTGGCTCATCTTCATCCGAACAACTCGTACTCAACAACGATATTGACATAATCATTGCCAACATCAACAATAATGATTTTAGATTTTTCATAACTTTTGATTTTATGATAATTATTTTGAATTTCACAGTGCAAAGTTATGAGAAAAACACAGTAACCAAGCCTTTCCAGTGTTGCAGGTATGACACACATCTGTTGCTATTTATGCACTGATTTCACGTCACTCACCTCATTGGATAAATCCATGAAAAAATCACGATCCAGAATCCGAGATATACGCACTAATAGTCTTGTATCAATACTATCCTTTTGAAACAAACGATACACACTTGTTCTATCACAAGATAATTTACGGGCAAACCAAGAAACACTACGCTCTTGTTTATTCAATTCCTCCTTTATCAATTGACCTATCGGTATCATCTCTACTTTTATGTTGTACCGCATTCCCCCAAGCACAACTTAAAAAAAACAATAACGTGGGATGCTGAATCTCTTATCCCACACGAAGGCTTCTCGCATTGCCCAAACAAAAGATAAGCGACAGCAGCCCACGAAATATGTATGACAATCACGCACCAACATGGCACATGTTGCAAATACATAGTCATGGACGTAACTGATACGAAGCCCTCTTTGTTTGTAAATTTTGCGAGAATTTACGTGTGGAAGATTCCGTTATAGTAACGTTAACAAAAAAATCTCACAAGTCCTCTAACTTGCTAACATCACAAAGATACATAAAAATTAGAAATTACACATTTCTACACGATTGTGACAGCTACAATCAACACACTATCGACATTCCTCCTTTTAAGCAACGGTCTTGAATTTTAGGAGAGATTTCTTGTTTTAAAAAAACTTTATTACGATGTTTTCGTTACGATAAGTACGCAACGATTTTTTCGCAATCAACCTTTTTAATTTATTTAATGGTTGGTTTTTATCATTTATTTGTATTTTTGTGTTTTAGTATTAGGTTCTTTTGAATATCGTATATAAATTTGAAGATGATGAAACGCATTTTATACATCGCTATATTGACAATACTCTTATTGACAATACTCTTATCGACAATCAACGCATTTGCCGACAGCAACAACTATGCCCAAGGTACATTCCCAGAGAAATCTCACGATTTCGGAATAATCAAAGAAGAAAACGGTCCTGTAAGCACCGAATTTGAAATCGTGAACACAGGTAACAAGCCTTTGATTATCGTAGATGTAGCCACTTCATGCGGATGCACTAGCCGAGAATACTCCAAACGTCCCATCCAACCAGGAAAAACAGGAAAGGTGAAAGTGACCTATAATCCTGCTGGCAGACCGGGTGCTTTCAAAAAGGATATTAAAGTCCGCACCAACGGACGTGAGAAAAGAACGACCCTTTTCATCGAAGGCACTACAATTCCTACAAGCAAAAAATAACCAATGAGCATGCGGATTATTTCTTTAGTCATAGTTATAATGTTATCAGCTTTTTCCGCTCAAGCGAAAAACAGCGTTTCTTGGTTGCAAGTCACCCACAACTTTGGTACTTTCAAAGAAGAAATAGGTAAGGTATCGTGCGATTTTAAGTTTGTGAACACTGGTGATGCCGATGTAAGAATATCCAATGTGCGTCCTATTTGCGGATGTACTGCCTCAGCCTACACAATAGGAGCTATCAAGCCAGGCGATACGGCAACCGTCACGTTGACCTATGATCCAAAGGGTAGACCGGGAAAATTCAACAAAAATGCCTATGTCTATATCGACGGTATTTCAAAACGCACCAAACTCCTAGTCAGTGGCAATGTGATAGGTTCGCAAAAATCTATCCAAAACCGATTCCCAGTAAGTATCGGATCATTAAAAATGAGCAACCGTATTATTCCTTTCGGCGACATAAAAAAAGGCAAGTCACGAACAGAATTCATAAATACTTACAATCAAAGCAATGACAGTCTAAACATCATATTCAGCAATGTACCTAAACATATAAGCGTAGAGGCGATTCCTGCAATAGTACCACCAGGAGAAGATGCCACAATAACTATAACTTATCATTCGAGAAGAAGCAATGAATGGGGATTGTCGCAAAACTCAGTAACAATAGAAGCTATACCCACTAATCGTAGCGACAACTCAACGGCTGGCATAGGCAATATTGATGTGACCGCTATTGTTTCGGAAGACTTCAGCAACCTCACCAATCAAGAAAAGCAGAATCCTCCTACAGCAAAACTATCCACCACAAAGATTGATTTCGGCAAGATTGACACATCCAAAAATAGCATCACACAATATTTTACCATCACCAATACAGGCAAATCCACTCTTGCCATAAGACGTGTTTATTCGCTCGACAATGGAATATCAATCTCATGCGACAAGCAGGAAATCAAGAAAGGTAAAACAGCAAAAGTGAAAGTGACAGTCGACACTAGAGTGTTGAACAATATGCTCAATGCTAAAATTGCGGTTATCACCAACGACCCCGAAACACCTCAACAATCGGTTCGGCTTGTCGGCATCATACTTAATAATACTAACAATTAACCCATCTATAAAAATGGAACAACTAGAACATCCCGAAAACGACGAGAAATACATAGGACTAACAGTAAACGAGGGTGTAGCACAACCACCTATCGTGAACCCTTACATGAAGCGCAAGCGTAGAAAGATTTTACTTTCTGCCGATGAGTATGTGAAAGGCATTCTCGAAGGAAACGTGAGCATATTGAGCCAAGCTGTAACCCTCGTCGAAAGCCAAAATCCCGACCACCAGAAAGTGGCACAAGAGGTCATAGAGAAATGTTTACCTTATTCAGGCAACTCTAGGCGTATTGGTATCACTGGTGTACCGGGAGCAGGTAAAAGTACCTCTATCGATGTGTTTGGATTGCATGTGCTTAAAGGTGGTGGTAAATTAGCCGTCTTAGCTATTGACCCTAGTAGCGAACGCACCAAAGGCAGCATCTTGGGCGACAAGACACGCATGGAAAAACTATCTGTTCATCCCAAGGCATTCATTCGCCCTAGCCCTTCAGCCGGCTCATTAGGAGGTGTAGCACGCAAAACACGTGAAACCATTATCTTATGTGAGGCTGCCGGTTACGACAATATTTTCGTGGAAACCGTGGGTGTCGGACAAAGCGAAACAGCCGCACATTCTATGGTGGATTTTTTCTTGCTTATTCAATTGGCTGGAACGGGCGACGAATTGCAAGGAATCAAACGTGGTATCATGGAAATGGCTGACGGCATTGTGATAAACAAAGCCGACGGCGACAACATTGAACGCTGCAAGCTGGCACAAACCCAGTTCAGAAACGCACTCCACCTATTCCCCCTACCACCTAGCGGATGGTCACCTGAAGTCTTGACATATTCAGGCTACTATGAATTGGGCATACCAGAAGTTTGGGAAATGATTGACCGATATTTCCTCTTTGTGAAAGAAAACGGATATTTCCAACAAAAACGGCGTGAGCAAGACAAATATTGGATGATAGAAACTATAAACGACCGATTAAAGTCTAATTTCTATAACGACCCAGAAATCGAGTCGCTTCTAGAACAAAAAGAAAATCTGGTATTAAATAATAGGCAAAGCTCCTTCATAGCAGCGCAAGATGTATTAAACCGTTATTTTGAAAAGCTTCGCCAAAAATAATCAACTACCAACAATTTAATCATAGCCCCATAGAAACAGATAATGGGGCTATTTTATATTATGTCAAAAATATCATTACACACATTATTATTGCTTCTCTGCCTTATGCTATGCTCATGCGGAGGCGATAATCACGACAACGAAAAGGAAGAAGAACCCAAAGTACCAGAAATTCCTGCAAGCGTTTTAGCAAAAGTGATAGCACATTCTATCGAGCAGAACGCCACTATCGATGCAAATAGCACAACACAACTCACACTCGTTTACTCCGAATCTGTTGTTATCAACAACAAATACTCTATCCTACTTAATGATAGGGCTATAACCAACTTTTCCATAAACGATTCCATCGTTTCAATCCCGCTTTCGCTTGAACCAGCCACAGCCTACTCGCTTTCGGTAAAAAGTGATGCTTTCGTTACAACAAAAGGCAATAATGTAGCACCATTTTTATTACAATTCAACACCATTGCTGTGGTTAATATAGGCAACGTAAAAACAACCCTATGCAACAACAATGCCACAACCGAAGCTAAAAACCTTTATTCCCGTTTGCTCTCCCAGTATGGAGAAAAGACAATGGCTGGTATTATCACCCACAATGGAATAAACAACGATTTCGCCAACTTGATTCATTCCACCACGGCACATTATCCCGCTATCATATCTTATGATTTCAAGGACATTCATAAGATTGATTACGACAACATTTCAACCATTCAAGAATTTCACGATGTTGGTGGCACTGTATCATTCGGCTGGTGCTGGCAAGTACCAGCCAGTGAGAATGATACCCCCAATAGCTACACTCATAATGAAAACTGCGGTTTCGACATCAGCCAATGCCTCATCGACGGAACGTGGCAATACAAATTTATTGATAACGACATCGAAACCATAGCTAAAGTATTAGGACAACTGCAAGACGCAGGTATCGCTGTCCTATTCAACCCCATGCGTGAAGCTCAGCATCATTGGTGGAGCAGTAAAGGCGCACCTTACTTCAGAGAACTATGGAAAATGCTATACGACCGCCTTGTCTTTCGACATCAGTTGAACAACCTTATTTGGGTGTGGACAACCTCCCCATTCGACAATGAAGGCAACGCATACACTACGCAACAGATACTAGAATGGTATCCTGGCGATGATTTTGTAGACATAATCGGCATTGACATATATTCCGATGACACCAGTTCGCAATCTAGCAGCTTCCTAACAATAAACCAAACCTTTGAAGGTAAAAAGATGCTAGCCCTGACCGAGTGTGGCAATATACCCAACCCAGATGATTGTTACCGTCATGGCGACACATGGCTCTTTTTCTCGGCAATGAACAGCTTTAATGCCGACGGTAAGCTATCACTTGACAACATCTACCATTGCAACACACCGACTTACTGGAAACACATCATGAATAATGACAAAATCATCACCATAGAGCCATAGAACCATTATATTGGTTGTGTTTGTTTGTGATTTTGGTTAGGAATCACTACATTTGGAGCAGGATAACTTTTACCCTACCCCTATACTGGTGATTTAAACCAATTAGAAACATAACCAAAATGATTATGAGATATTATATAATAGAATCTGATTTGACGACAAAAATTGTCGGTAGTGACTATCCTCAATCATGGCTGTTCACCAAGGAATATGAAAAAAGAGTGGATAATCCTAATTCTATTTACGCTTTAAATGAAGCTCTAATTAAAAAAACAACGACCAGATTTCATACCTGACTTGGATGGATTTATATTATCAGGCAGGGCTAAATTGACGAGTTTTGTAAGCGGTACAACAATGCAATGCTTGTTTATGGACGATAACGCAAGACAAATCTTGCAGTCCAAATGCAATCTAGGCGATCATGGGTTTTATGAAGCCACCTTATATGTGAGGAAAGAGCCTGTAAGGTTCTATTACTTAGGACTCTTTTACGACACGACACCGCTGATAGCATTCAATAAATGCGATTATGTGGTATACGGTGTGGACAGCGTTATAGATTTGCCCAAAGAATGGATTACTAAGCCTATCGAGGGTTACTCTGATTTATGTGAAATCGAAGATAAGCATCGCCAATATCCGTCTATTTTGCGTGGCGGATGTAAAAAGATTATGGTCAAAAAAGAGTTCGATTTTAATGTTGACATCTTTATGGCTGGCCGTTTTAATTATAACCTTAACGGTATTTGCAGTGAACGCTTTAAAAATGCTGTGGAGGAAGCCGGTCTGACGGGTATCGTATTCGACCCTATAGAAGTGGAGATCGAAGAATAATTTTTAACCGTTGAAATACAAACGTTATGAAAAAATATAAAGTGCTTATAAGATTTATGAGCGTACAGTGACAGTAGAGGCAGATTCTGAGAAAGAGGCGATTGACATAGCGGCAGACGAATATGCCGAGCTAGGGGAAGACTATGAGGTGAATCCTGACGATTTTGTGGATGCGGAATTTGAAATAGTTAAAGGCTAGACATAATTATTCGCATCTAGAAAAACTAAAGATTAATTTAAACAATACAAGACATGCGCAGCAGGTTATTCTTATGGTTATGCTTATTTGCTATGTGTTGCTTTCCCTTATTGGCAGAAGAAAACAACACACTTGGCGACTATGCTACTAGAAATTACTCGGTGATACCTCCGGCTCCCGAGGTGGCTTCGTTGATGAAATATATCGACATCCCAGTATCCCACTTCATCATTTGCGCAGTTACTATTAGATTTGAGCCCTAGTGCAAACACAAAACAGCAAAAAACGCACAATTCGTGCTATAAATCAAGAAAAAATGTTGTAGCTTTGCAAGGCTTTGTGTCGCCACAGCGTACACACATTAAAATAGTGACTGTAATTTATATATGAAAGGTATAGGATTTATTAAATTTCAACCTTATCTCAAATCGGTACTTTGGGGCGGAGAGAAAATCGCCCAATACAAAGGTATCAAGACAGAACAGAAACAAATCGGCGAGAGTTGGGAAATCTCTGGTGTTACTGGTCGTGAATCAGTAGTTTCAGAAGGTCCAGATTCAGGACTCACTATAGTCGAACTCATAAGAAAATATAAAGGTGCTCTTGTTGGAGAAAAGATATATGCAAAATATGGTGATTTATTCCCTATTCTAGTAAAATTTATCGATGCAAAAAAAGACTTGTCGCTTCAGGTTCATCCTAACGATGCTATAGCTCGCAACCGCCACAACACATTGGGCAAAACCGAACTATGGTATATAATCGACACCGACGATAATGCTAAAATCAACGTAGGTTTCACAACCGAAATTACTCCAACCGAATATGAAAAGCGTGTAGCTGATAATACAATTATGGATGTAGTAGCTCAACACGATTCGCATCCAGGCGACTTGTTTTATCTTCCCGCAGGTAGAATCCACAACATCGGAGCTGGCAATCTGCTTGCCGAGATTCAACGCACATGCGACATCACGTATCGAGTATATGACTTCGACCGTCGTGATGCACAAGGCAACACACGTGAGCTTCACACAAAACTAGCTAAAGATGCTATCGACTATACCGTACACGATAGCTATGTCACATCTTGCCCATGCGGAACTATAGGTGAAACAAAACTTGTAAAATGCGATTATTTCGATGCTAGGCGTATTATAATCAACGGCAAATATGAGCTAAGCAACACCGAAGCCGATTCGTTCTGCATAATAATGTGTCTTAAAGGAATTGCGGAACTTGCTGATGACAACGGCAACATCTCAACGTTGCATCAAGGAGAAACACTGCTAGTTCCCGCATCCACAGCCAAGGTGTACATGTCTGGAAATGCAGAGTTGCTCACAGCCACCGCAATGTAATAAAATGTCATTCTTCCGCCGTTGCACGACGTTCATGTATACGTCGGCACCAATAGATAATCGGCGTATCCAGAAGGCTTGTCACAACATAAATAGCGTAGCTGCTTATAAATATCGAGAACAGCACCTCTACTGGATAGATTCCATAAAAAGCCAAGAACGTATACAGTAATGTGTTAAAAAGTTGTGATATAAGTGTTGACCCGTTATTTCTTATCCACAACCCGCTACGTGCATTGCCAAAACGTTTTTTGCACCAATCCCACCATTTGTGGTACAACCACACATCGGTCAACTGTGAAATGAGATATACGCCAAGCGATACGCACACCATTCTGGGCGTAATGGCAAATATCGTATCAAATGCGCCTCTCGCCCAATCATTAGCACTAGGCGTGTAGAGAAGCCACATTTGAGATATTACCACAAAAAACACTGAACAAAGCGAACTTATTATTACCGCACGGTTAGCATCTTTTTTACTATGATTCTCGCTCAACACGTCGGTTATAAGGAATGTGCTGGCAAACAAAATATTGCCCAACGTCATCTCAACACCGAAAGCATCGACCAAAAGCAACACCTCAATATTAGCTAATATAGTGACTGCGACATTCATCGCAAGCAATCCGCCCTTTCCATACAAGCGGTAAAACAACACCACACTGCCGTAGACTATCACAAATGACAATACAATAAGCAATTCATTCATCTTTCAATCTATTTTTTAAGAGCCTACACCGAAATCGGTATTATGCAATAATATATCTATTCTCGGATTATCGCAATAATGCGGATACACATCACGCACAAACATGTTGCGTACGGCATCATCTGGCTTTAATGGGGCTGAATTTTCCACCATAATGTTTACGCACACTCGGCTGAAGTATTTTAGACCCGTTTCAATATCGTTACGCATAGAATCGACCGTTTGCCCAGATAGCCCGAAAAGCAAGCAGCACTCGTCAAAATCACGACTCAACGCTTCTGGATTCTTTTCTCTTATCCCTTTCTTCATTACACTTTCCCTATATGCCGCATCAAAAGTTTCGATTCCAGTCTTAACCCTCACTTCCACGCCGGCATCGGCAAAACGCTCTCGCAACGCAGGTATATAATTACGATAAAGCCAATGGCACTCAAAATGAATAACCTTTATAGCCTTGTTGCAACATGTATCCACGATATGGCTCATAGTACAATCGTCCAATTCACAGAAAGAGCCGGAATTTATGACTTCAAGGACTCCATATTCCCCTGTCACACACGATAACGCCTGCTTGTTTACCTCATAATTAGAGGAATCATCCGGCGATGCATCTCCATGATAATCACAAAAAGCACATCGACGATAACGGCAACCCCTACCACGCAAAAGCACTATTTCACGCGGGTTCTTATCCCTTATTATCGAATATCTCTGCATAGCCAACCGCTCCAGCCTATCTTTATATAGCTTTTTCGCTATTTACCTTTGCTTAAATCGTCTTCGTAGATGAATTGGTCGTCATCGTTATAGAATGGCTCTTCATCGTCCCATTCTTCTTCCCAGTCGCCATCCTCGTCAATTGGCATATCCTCTGGCTCAAAGATAAACTCGTCTTCTTCTTTTACTCGACGTATGGCATCTAGGTCACGATGCGTGATTTTGGTTGGGATTCGGTTGCTTTCGTCATTTATCGCCCTCCACAAGGCATCTTTAAGTTCCACCAGTCCCATATTAGCAACCGAAGATATGAACACGCACTCTACTCCCTCTGGCACTTCGCCACGCATCTCTTGCATAAGCTCATCGTCAAGCATGTCGCATTTCGTTATTGCCAACACACGAGGTTTGTCTACCAAATCGGGATTAAATGCCTGTAACTCATGGCACAAGATTGAGTATTCTTTCTTTATATCGTCACTATCGGCTGGTATCATGAACAAAAGCACAGCATTGCGTTCTATATGGCGTAGGAATCGCAATCCTAGCCCCCTGCCTTCGCTTGCTCCCTCTATAATTCCAGGAATATCAGCCATTACAAAAGATTGATTTCCACGATAGCTCACAATGCCCAAATTAGGTTCAAGCGTCGTAAACGGATAGTTTGCGATCTTAGGTTTCGCCGCCGATATTGAAGACAGCAACGTTGATTTTCCCGCATTCGGAAAACCTACCAAACCCACATCGGCAAGCAATTTCAATTCCAATATAATGGTTTTCTCCACAGCTGGTTCTCCAGGCTGTGCATAACGAGGTGTCCGGTTGGTAGCCGTTGCGAAATGGCAATTGCCTAGACCGCCTTTGCCCCCTTTCAACAATTTCACAACCTCTCCGTCCTCGGTAACATCGCACAAGAATTTGCCAGTTTCGGCATCATATACCGCTGTTCCGCATGGCACTTCGATAGTGCGGTCTTCACCATCTTTGCCGAACGAGCGGTTTCTGCCGCCTGACTCACCGTTGGTGGCAAATACATGCCGCTGATACTTCAGGTGAAGCAAAGTCCATAAATTGCGATTGGCACGCAAGAATATATGCCCTCCACGACCGCCATCGCCTCCGTCAGGACCGCCTTTGGGTATATATTTTGCCCTATGATAGTGCTTAGAACCAGCACCGCCTTTTCCCGAACGGCACATAATCTTCACATAGTCGATAAAATTGGATTCAGCCATTATACTTTTGTTTTAGAGCGACAAAGGTAGCTATAAATTAGCAAATAGAAGTAAAAAACGCTGTTTTTTGCATTTTCTTAAACACATTGACCGATTTTGTATTATATTTGTGATATAAAATGGTATAGTGGGCAAGCATGCAATTATACCGCAATCTTTTTTCATTATAAAAGTTGGTATTATGAAATTCTGGATTAGAATAAACGGCTTACAAGAAGGACCTATGGAGGTCGAACAAATGAAAGATTATAACGTCACTCCTACCACCTATGTGTGGTGCGCAGGAATGAAAGACTGGGCTTATGCACGCGACATTGAAGACTTGAAGGACGTTATACGATGGGAAGAAAAAACCAATACTGCCGTTGCTAATCCGACTTCATTCACCGAACATGCTGACGAACCTGCAACTTCTGGCGAACCACAAGATACAGACGCTGCCGAAGACTCTAATGAAGCAACAGACACAAAAGAGGCTACTGCCACAGAAACCGTAGCCGAAACAGAGCAACCTGCCTCATGCCAACCGAAACAAGCCGCAGAACCTGAGATTCTTTACAAGCCGCAGCCTGCAGCAATCGATTCTTCTAAAGAAGAGGAGAAGCCATGCCCGCCAAATAATCTTATCTGGGCCATACTAGTAACAATACTATGCTGCCAGCCATTTCCTATATGCGGTATTATAGCCATAATATATGCGGCACAAGTTAACAGCAAGTATTACAACGATGGCTATGAAGCAGCTAAGAAAGCTAGCGAAAGAGCTGAATTATGGTGCATCATAGGAATTGTCGTGGGCATCCTAGGATTCTCTGTCATAGCTCCTTTAATGATGTTCTTGTGATCCGAAAAATCATTTTAGCGGGAATCATTTCTACGGTGGTCATAGCATTTATGCTCACCTATTGGCTTTTTGACCCAACTTCATCGGAGCTGTTCCCCAAATGCCAATTTTTGATGCTCACCGGCTACCAATGCCCGGGGTGCGGCTCGCAACGCGCTATACATGCGTTATTGCATGGTAATCTAGTTAGCGCTTTCAAGTTTAACGCTGGATTTATCATAGGACTGCTTGTAATTGCAATCTATTTGTTTGCCGAAGTGTTCAAGAGGCATTTTAAGCGGTTCTACCGCATTTTAAATTCCCAAGCTGCCATCTATTCCATTTTAGCGATGATAATCGCTTGGTGGGTTCTAAGAAACCTTTTTGCGTAATATAAAATCCAACACATCTTTCTGAATCTTGGATTTTAGCATCTTGTTCAATAGCAAATATGCACTGGTCGAAACAATCAACTGAACCAAAAGCAACAGCCAAGCGTTGGAAATCACATGAGAAAAAAATAGCGATGGAACTAATGCTACAGCCGTCAAGCCTATATACGGCAACATGTCCTTTACAAGTTCCCAACGGCTATAGCCAGTAACTTTGCCCACCAAATAGAGGGCATACACATAATAAACCGCCCCTGCAAACACCTGACCTGCTACAAGCCATGTGATACCAAAGGGGATAGTAGCAACTATAGCTATCACCGTCGACACGTCTTTTACTATTTCTGAATAAACATATTTGCGGGAAGCTCCACAAGATATGATATAATTATTATATAACGTTGTGACTATCGTGAAAACTCCTTTTATGACAAGCAACTGGAACATCAAGATGGCGCTATCCCATTTTGTGCCGAAAAAGATATGGAAAACTTGCTCGGTACACACCAGCAATAATCCCATAGAGAAAAAGGTAATGTAACCGGTAAACCTGTTCGTTTTAGCTATCATGCGGGCAAACTCTTGCCTATCGTCCTGCTTCGCACTCAACAATGGCAAAAAAGACGCTGTAAACACTTGAGAAAGCGACATTATTCCCATCTTGCTCCATTTGTCAGCCTGACTATAATTACCCAGCTGGACGAGGTTGTAATAGGATCCTATGATAAACGAATATATGTTCAAAAATACGGTATTCAAAAATGAGCTTGCCATTACTCCAGCTCCCACACCGAAGATAGAGCGTAACGAATGTAAGCTGAATGTCAAGCTGGGCATCCAAGAAGAATATAACCATAAGATAGCTGATTTCACAGCTGCTAGCACTACCGACTGCCATACTATAGCCCAAGCTCCCCAGCCGGTCAAAGCCATCCACACACCCACAACACCGCTCACTACAAGTCCAACAACGTTGCTCACGGCTATCATCTTCACTGTCATCTGCTTCATCAAGCGATTAGCTTGAACTATAGCCAAAGCATTAAGGATAAATGTTAGAAACATTATTCTAGATAGCGGAATGAGTCGACCGTCTGCATGGAAAAGGGTATCAATCCACGGTGCAGAAAACCATAAAACCACATATAACACCACGCTAACCCCTAGATTGAACCAAAAAACTGTGCTATAATCTGTATCGGATGGATTCTTTCGTTGAATCAACGCTGTTGAGAAACCGCTATCTACAAACAATGAAGCGAGAGCTTGAAACACTAATATAGCTCCGACAATACCAAATTCTTCTTTTGAAACCACATTAGCAAGTACTATACCAGTAACAGCGTACAGCACCTGCGATGAGAACTTGTCTATCGTATTCCATTTTAAAGTCCTTGCGGTCTTTGCTTTCAATCCGTCATCACCCACGCACATAATTCTAATTTACCACAAAAATAGCAAGAAATCGGCAAATTGATGCACATTCAACACACATATCCATATTACAAACAATCTTATTTCGACTATTTTCTAAATTTTGCAAAAAACATATCTTTGTGCAACCTTTTAGCTTTCCAACACGTCTAATACATAAAACAAAACTTTGTAAAACTTAACAGACATGAAAAATTCTTATCGCAATTTTATTATTTTTATTTTTCTAAGTATTTTAGGCACATGCTATTCATATGCTTATGAATATGCTGAAAATAGAAGAGTAGAGCCATTTCATAATTTGAGTATCAACACTATTGGCGACATTCACTTCGTTCAAAGCAGCGACTACGCATTACGCATAGAAGGTACACGTGAACTCGTAAAAAAGCATCAAACCAAAGTGGTCAACAACACCCTTTCTATAACTATCGAATCCAAGGAAAAAGAATCCAACACAAAAAGGATCAAAGGTGTTGACATATACATTTATGGACCAAACTTACGCAAACTCGCACTATTTGGAATCGGGTCTTTCTTTTGCGAAGATCCTTTAATCCTCCAAAATGCAGATTTCAACCTTGATGGCGTGGGCGATATTGAAATCAAAGATCTAAGATGCGACAAACTGGACATTGATATTAATGGTGTAGGAGAAGGAAACATAAACGTAAGATGCAACTATCTTGAAGCCGATTTGAACGGTATTGGAAGCATAACTTTAAGCGGATACGCCAAGCAATCACGCATCAATAAAAACGGAGTAGGCTCGGTCAATACCAAAAATCTCAAAACCAACAAATAATTTTTCATGAAACATCAACCATATACTTCTATCGAGAATAACATACTCTATTGAATTATGACACGAACCATTCTATTTATCATTCTTTTAGCGACAATTTTTCTTAACACTTCGGGACAACAGGTCGCTCGCGTAGAGTTTAAAGAATTATCATCTAAATATTTCCCGTTCAATCGCCAAGTGCTTATTTATACGCCAGAAAACTACGATGAACAAACTGAAAGCGAATACGATGTTATATACGTGCTTGACTCTCAATCAAGATCAAGTTTCGACCTAGTCCACTCGCTAATGCATTATTCGGTTCAAACCGATAACGACACGAATTTTATCGTGGTAGGAATTGTTTCACTTTTCATGCCAGAGATAGAATACAATAGAAATAACGATTTCTTGCCAATACCGCACAGCCAAAAGATGATATCTAACTATTATGGTAGCTCCGATAAATTCAAAAAATTTATAAAGGATGAGCTAATGCCATACATTGACGAGAATTATCGTACGACAAAGCACTCTCTTGGTATCGGTCACTCATTAGGTGCTTCATTTGTTTTAGATGCTTTGGCTTCCGATGAGTTGTTTGACGATTACATTGCAATTTCACCTAATTTCGGATGGGATAAAAACCGCTTTGCCCATAGCTTTATGAACTACAACTATAATAACAATAAGTGCAGATTTATATACATCTCTATGGGTAATGAATCCGAAGCGACGGGTTGGCCTAAAGAGTGGCGACCCGCTTGGGATATGGTAAAAAAGTTTATCGATACAGCCACAATACCTAAATACATCAAAATAAAAACTTCAGAGTTTCCTAACTACGAACATAACAAAGTGTATCTTCCTGCCCTA
This sequence comes from uncultured Muribaculaceae bacterium, assembly GCA_964606575.1. GTDB lineage: Bacteria > Bacteroidota > Bacteroidia > Bacteroidales > Muribaculaceae > RGIG4576. Next base: position 15,043 of record CAZSHA010000054.1, read on the forward strand.
ATGGAATCATTGACCGATTATGTTATATACCGCCATAATCCTATCTCAAACGACTCGGCTCTTTATCCTGTGCATATTGAGCTTTCAGGTACATCAATAACGGGAAATGTTTATATAACAGGCAATCAATCAGCCCTTGCAGATTGGAATCCTCAGGGAATCAAGATGAAAAAAATCAACGAGACAACATATAGTATAGATTTAGAGTTGCGGTTGCCTGTAGAATTTAAATTCACGCAGGGTAGCTGGGATAACCAAATATGGATTACAAACGGTAATACGGGAAATCAAAGAATCTCATTACCCTCAAAAGCAACTAAACACTATAAAACCTTTTAATTTCACAAGTTATTTCTTCATACATAATATTGATGTTACTATATTCTCACGGTATAGTAACATTTTATAGTATAACACATTGATAAACTTAATATAAGAACAGCATCTAAGCCTTGACTACGTGATATCGAATGATAAAACTTGTAACTAAGCAACACACTCATGACAGAGCCCTCAATAATTATGGCTCAGCGGATAAACTATACTCTTAGTCCTTTTTCACCCATCCCGTCCGGGATCTCTTCACTTAAAACCTGTCCCCGGCCTCGCATCTTACAATTAGACCCGGATAGCTCCTATTTGCGTTCTATGAAGGAT
>CAZSHA010000055.1:0-15608 GCA_964606575.1 uncultured Muribaculaceae bacterium
CAATGAACATCGTTCTTGGAAGCGATAATATAATGAGTTGAAAAGATATAGGAACTATATATATGAGTGATATTATAAAGTTGCTGCCTGATTCAGTTGCAAATCAGATTGCTGCAGGTGAGGTTATACAGCGTCCCGCATCGGTAATAAAAGAACTTGTTGAAAATTCAATTGATGCAGGTGCTACAGAAATACAAATAGTGCTAAAGGATGCAGGTAGAACTCTTATTCAAGTTATAGATAACGGAAAAGGAATGAGCTCTACCGATGCACGATTAGCTTTTGAAAGACATTCTACTTCAAAAATAAGGAGTGCAGAAGACTTGTTTTCTTTGCATACAATGGGATTTAGGGGTGAAGCACTCGCCTCAATTGCAGCTATATCTCAGTTGGAGTTGCGAACTTGCCGCAAGGAAGACCAAGTAGGCACAAAGATTTGTATATCGGCATCTAAATGTGAGAGTCAAGAGCCTGATGTGTGTCCAGTGGGATGTAATTTTATAATTAGAAATTTATTTTATAATGTTCCAGCACGTAGAAAATTCCTAAAAAGCAACCAAGTTGAATTAAGTAATATATTAAAGGAGTTTGAAAAACTTGCATTAGTTAATCATAATGTGGATTTTACATTGACACATAATGATACGATTATGCATCAGTTGTTGGGTGGTTCTTTTAAGCGTCGAATTGTTGACTTATTTGGTCGGTCGTTAGAGATGCAACTGATTCCGCTTAATCTAGATACTTCGCTTATAAAAATAGAGGGATTTGTGTCGAAGCCAGAGAATTCACGTCGAAGAAATTTTCTACAATATTTTTTTGTGAACGGTCGCTATATGAGGCATCCATATTTTCATAAGGCGGTTACGTCAAGTTATGAAGAACTGATACCAGATGACTCCCAACCGAATTACTTCTTAAATTTCACTGTTGATCCAGAAAGTATAGATGTAAACATACATCCTACCAAGACTGAAATAAAATTTGAGAATGAAGCTCCTATATGGCAAATTATTTCAGCCGCTGTAAAAGAAGTATTAGGTAAATTCAGTGTTGTACCATCAATTGATTTTGATGTAGAAGGGGCACCTGAAATACCAGCTTATACAGCTGGTAAAAATGTGCATAAGCCGAATATTGAAATTGATCCGAGCTATAATCCGTTTGCAAGTCAATCTCCCAAGCAGGGAAACTCATCTTATAAAAGTTCAATTCCAAGTTCGTTGAAAAACTGGGACGCGTTATATGATAATTTCACTCGAAGCAAGATAGATAATACGGAAAATTTGCAAGGTGACGACGAACTGATTGAAACAGGAGAAAATGAAGATAATTATATTTTATCTTCAATGTTTGGGATGAATGAAGAAAACACTGTTACAGATAGTCCAACGGGTGTTATAGGCAACACAATACAAATTAAAGGAAAATATATAGTGTCGCCCATAACTTCAGGATTAATGATAGTTGATCAACATAGGGCACATGTAAAAGTGTTGTTTGATAAGTATATGAAACAAGTATCAAATAGTGAAATCGTTTCGCAGGGAGTGATGTTTCCGATTATGCTACAATTAAGTGCTTCTCAAAGTGTTATTTTGGAAGATATTGCAGAAGAAATGAATCATATCGGATTTAATCTTTCGCATTTAAGTGGATATGATTGGACCGTAAACGGAATACCCGTTGGATTGGAGCATGCCAATGTGAAAGATGCTGTAATGCAGGTTATTGATGAAGTACAAGATGGCGGTAAAAGTCTTTCTTCAAAAATATATGAAATGATTGCTTTATCTGTTGCAAAGAGTGGGGCTATACCCTATGGGAAGATTCTAACCGGTGCGGAAGCCGAAAAGCTAATTGAAGATTTGCTCGCATTACCACAACCCAATTATACGCCAGACGGTAAGAAGGTGATAGCAATCTTAGATGTAGAACATATAGGAAAATTATTACAATAGAAAATTGATAAGATTATGAAAAAAATATACGGAAAAATATTATTATTAATATTTATCGCATTAGGTTTTGGCAATATGTTTGCAAGTGAAAATGTAATGAATGTAAAACATCGTATAGATTCATTGTTGAATGAGCATTATGATGACGATGCTCCTGGATGTGCTTTGTTAATAGCGAAGAATGGAAATATTATATATGAAGGTTCACGAGGAATTGCTGACGTGAAAACCAAAGAGAAAATTACAGGAAACACAGTGTTTAATATAGCTTCAATCACCAAGCAGTTTACTGCTGTTGGTATTTTGAAACTATATGAGCAAGGAAAATTAGATATAGAAGACAGTGTATCTAAATATTTCCCTGAATTTAAAAGCAGTATATGGCATAAGGTGAAAATAAAGCATCTAATGAGTCAGTGTTCTGGAGTTCCTGACAAAAGACCTAGAACCGATAAACACTTCATGTTGTATATTGTAGATAAGCAATGTCTAGAATATATGGTTGATCTGGATGAATTGAGATTTGAACCAGGAACAAATTATGATTATAAGAATCCCACCTTTCAAATTCTAGCTGCAATCATAGAACGTGTATCGGGAATGGGGTTTGAGCAGTTTCAATCAGAAATGATTTTCAAACCATCAAATATGTCAAATGTGAGATATTATGATTCTGATATAGTAGTATCTAATATGGCGCATGGTTATATTGCTGTGAATGCTGAAGAAAAAAATACAATCGATAGTGATTCTCAAAAAGATAGAGATTTATCAGGTGCAGAATATACTGATGAGAAAGGCATAAACTGGAAGGAATTTGATTATGGTGAAGAAACTTTTTTCGGCACGAAGGCTGATGGCGGAATATATACGTCGGCATATGATTTTTTGAATTGGGAAAAATCATTGACTAATAATAATGTAATATCTGAGCAACTAAAGTTGGACGCTTATACACCTAGTATTAAAGTTTCAGGTAGCAAATATAGCGGTTATCAGAATCGCCCATATACGAGCTATGGATATGGATGGTTTATTGATGACATGCCTTGCCGAGAACGCAAAATATATCATACAGGTGATAATGGTGGATTTCAAGCCTATGCAGCTAAATATTTAGAAAGCGCGGTCAATGTTATTATGTTTGAAAATCGAAATGACTTAGACCGTTGGTCCATGCAACTGAAAATTGAGAAAATTCTTATAGAAGAAGGCGTCATTGCTAGATAATTAGTGTTTTTTTTGATAAAAAGAATACTAATTTGTATCTTTGATTATAAATTTCATTTGTATGAAGAAGAGTCTGACAATATTACTTAGTTTAATGTTTATTAGCACTTTCACGCTAGAAGCAAATAATTTAAGTACTGCCCGTAGTTTATATAAGAAAGGCGAGTATGCAAAGGCTTTGCCTATTTTTCAAAAAGAATACAAACGTAAACCGAAAGATGGTTCTATTAACCATTGGATTGGTGTTTGTTTGTATGAAACAGGTAAACCTGAAGAAGCTATACCATATTTAGAATATGCCGATACTAGAAAAGTCATAGAATCGTCACACTATTTGGCGAAGATAAACTATAAAGCATATAGATTCCAGGAAGCATACAATAATTATGTTCGCTACGGCGAATTGCTGACTGATTCTAAAAAGAAAATGTCAACAAGGGCATCACGTGAATTTCAACGTGTGAAAAATGCTCAGAATATGTTAGACCATGTTGAAAAGATCGTAGTGCTTGATAGTATCGTAGTAGATAAGGAAGACTTTTTTGAACAATATGAAATTTCTCCTGAAACTGGTTCACTCAACTCTAAGAGTGTATTATCAGTAAGAGCAAAAAACAATACGGTTGTATTTAAATCACAAAGTGGAGAACGCATGATGTGGGCAATGCCTGATAGTGCGAATGTCATGAGGTTGTGTGAGTCTACAAAATTGGTGGACGGAGAATGGGATACCCCACAATATTTAAGTAAAGATTTGAACGATGGTGGCAGCGCAAATTATCCTTTTATGATGCAAGACGGTTCAACTTTGTATTATGCTTCAAATGGTAATGGTTCAATAGGAGGTTATGATATTTATATTACTCGTCGAGATGCAGAAACTGGTGAATATCTACGTCCACAGAATATGGGATTGCCATATAATTCTTTAGCTGACGATTATTTGTTGGTGTTAGACGACATAAGAGGTTTAGGATGGTGGGCTACTGATAGAAATAAAATACTGGGTAAACTAACAATTTATGTATTTATGCTTACCGACATGCGTGAGAACTATAAAGGTGACGAGCCAAATCTTATAGAATATGCAAAACTATCTAATTTCCGAAAGACTTGGGGTGAGCAGGATTACTCCAATACGTTAAATGAGAAGTTGGTGATGTCGGAAACTGACAATTTTGAGTCAGACAATGATTTTGTTTTCCATGTTGGAAAGGGGCTAATATATAAGACTTACGTTGATTTTGATTCTGAGGAAGCATCTGCAAAGATGGATGATTTGATAGAGATGAAGAAAGCTTATGATTCAACAGAAAAAACGCTTAAGGCTAGAAGACGTGAGTTCTATTTGGCAAAAAAAGATGAGCGTGTTGAATTGAAGAGAGATATTCTAACATCGGAAAAGTTAAGAGATAAATTGCGTGCCAATATAATTAAAACAGAAAATGAGATACGCAAATTAGAACAAAATCATAAAGACTAACTAAAAAATAGAATTATGGAATTTACGTTATTTGTATTAGTTGCGATTGCTATTGTCGGATTAAGCGTGTTTTTTTATTATGTTCCTTTCTTTCTATGGATTTCGGCTCGTGTGTCCGGTGTTAATATTTCACTTTTGCAGCTGTTCTTAATGCGTATAAGAAAAGTTCCAGCAAATGTTATTACACAAGCTTTAATAGAAGCACATAAGGCTGGCTTGAGTGAAGTGACACGTGATGATTTGGAAGCCCATTATTTGGCTGGTGGTAATGTTGTAAAAGTTGTACATGCCTTAGTGTCGGCTGCAAAAGCAAATATAGAACTTGGCTTTAAAATGGCAACTGCTATTGATTTGGCTGGACGTGATGTTTTCCAAGCAGTACAAATGTCAGTAAACCCTAAAGTTATAGATACACCACCCGTTACGGCCGTGGCAAAAGACGGTATACAGTTGATTGCAAAGGCAAGAGTGACCGTGAGGGCAAATATACGTCAATTAGTAGGTGGTGCAGGTGAAGATACCGTATTAGCACGTGTTGGAGAGGGTATTGTATCTTCGATAGGCTCATCAGAAAGTCATAAGGAGGTATTAGAGAATCCCGATTCAATATCAAAAGTTGTGCTAAGAAAAGGTTTGGATTCTGGTACTGCATTTGAAATTTTATCTATAGACATTGCTGATATTGATATAGGTAAAAATATAGGTGCTACATTACAAATGGATCAAGCGCAAGCCGATAAGAATATTGCACAAGCCAAAGCTGAAGAACGTCGTGCTATGGCAATTGCCTTGGAACAGGAAATGAAAGCGAAGGCACAGGAAGCACGTGCAAAGGTGATTGAGGCAGAAGCCGATGTGCCAAAGGCTATGGCAGAAGCTTTCAGAAATGGCAATCTTGGAATCATGGATTATTATAAAATGAAAAATATGGAGGCAGATACTACTATGAGAGAATCAATAGCGAAGCCTATAAGTAAATAGTAATTTTAAATTTGTTATGTTTTCGTTTTTAATTGCGTTAGCTGTATTAATAGGCGGATATTTTATTTATGGTGCCTTTGTTGAAAAGATTTTAGATATAGATGAGAGCAGGAAGACTCCTGCTTTCACTATGCAAGATGGAGTGGATTATATACCTATGCCGACATGGAAAGTGTTTTTGATTCAATTCCTGAATATTGCAGGACTTGGACCTATCTTTGGTGCTATAATGGGTATAATGTATGGTCCATCAGCATTTATTTGGATTTCAATAGGAACGATATTTGGCGGTGCAGTGCATGATTACACTTCAGGAATGTTGTCATTAAAATCTAACGGGGCATCTTTGCCTGAGGTTGTAGGGGACCAGTTGGGAAATGGTGTTAAACAAGTAATGCGTGGATTTGCTTTGATACTAATGGTTCTTGTTGGTGCTGTATTTGTAATCAATCCAGCACAATTGTTGGCAGGATTAACACCTGAATCTCTTGATACTCAATTTTGGATTGCTGTGGTATTTATTTATTATATTTTAGCAACACTATTACCCATAGATAAGTTGATAGGCAATTTATATCCAATATTTGGATTTGCCTTGCTTTTTATGGCAGTTGGTATTTTTGCAATATTATTAGGACATATAGAATATATCCCAGAATTTACTGATGGCTTGCACAATCGCTATGCATCACCAGAAGAGCATCCAATATTTCCAATGATGTTCGTTTCTATTGCATGTGGGGCGATATCAGGATTCCATGCTACACAATCACCGTTGATGGCAAGGTGTATAAAAAATGAACGATTAGGTCGACGAGTATTCTATGGGGCGATGGTTGTAGAGGGAGTTGTAGCATTGATTTGGGCTGCCGCTGCAATCGCTTATTTTAATGGTAGTTTCTCTGATTTAGCAAACTATTTGGGAAGTAGCAGTGCAGCACCATTAGTAAATGAGATTTCTGTGACATGGCTTGGTAAGTTTGGTGGCATATTGGCTATATTAGGTGTTATAGCAGCTCCAATTACATCAGGCGATACTGCATTAAGAACGGCTCGTTTGATTGCTGCTGATTTCTTGCATTATAAACAAAATACTATTATTAGAAGGCTTATTATATCTTTACCGATATTTTTAGCGTCATATTTAATAATGCAAATTAATTTCCAGGTTCTTTGGAGATATTTCGGCTGGTGTAATCAAGCATTATCAGTGTTTACGCTATGGGCAGTAACAGTATATTTAGCAAGAAAAAAGAAAATGTATATTATCACGCTTATTCCAGCATTGTTTATGACAATGGTGTGTACAACATATATAATATATGCCCCCGAAGGCTTTACTTTTGATAATGCGATAGCACGATATATATTAGAATTATATCCACAATTGAGTGCGACTACTATCGAGTATGTGATTTCAATAAGTATCGCAGCTTTAGTAAGTATCTTGTTCACGTGCTTATTTTATAAAAAAGTTGCTAAATTAAATGCTAGTGTGAAGTAATATATGATTGATTTCAGAAACATATTAAATAACACAAATCTATATAACTTTCATTCACATACTCAATATTGTGATGGTAGGGCTGATATGGAAGCGTTTGTAAAGGAAGCTATAGCACAAGGATTCCAGCATTTAGGATTTTCTCCACATTCACCTATTTCATTTGAGTCGCCTTGCAATATGTCGAAAACTGATGTGCCATTGTATTTAAGTGAAATTGAGAGTTTAAAACAGAAGTATAGTGGAAAAATAAATTTATATACTTCAATGGAAATAGATTATTTGGGCGATTGGGGACCTGCTAACGATTATTTCACAACATTACCTCTCGATTATAGAATAGGTTCTGTTCACTTCATTCCATCCTTCGAAGATTCTGATCTATATATTGATATAGATGGGAAATACGAGGACTTTGAGAAAAAAATGAAGCTATATTTTCGTGAAGATATAAAAGGCGTCGTAGAAAGCTTTTATGGTCAAACTATAAAGATGATAGGAACTGGTGGATTTGATGTGATAGGTCATTTTGACAAGATTGGATATAATGGAAGTTGCTATTATTCGGAACTTGAGAAAGAGGTTTGGTATAGAACTTTAGTAAGACAAACATTTGACGCAATAATGGATAACAAATACATTATTGAAGTAAACACCAAGGCATACGCTCTACATAAGCGTTTCTTTCCAAATGAATGCTATTTCGATTGGCTTAAAGAATACGATGTACCAGTTTTGGTTAATTCTGATGTGCATTTTCCTGAATTGATAAATGCAGGTAGATTAGAAGCCATAAGTTTATTAAATGTGAAAAAGTTATAAGAAATAATATGCCAGTAAGAGTTCCAACAACATTGCCAGCTGTAGAAATGCTGAGAGATGAAAACATCTTTTTAATTGATGAACAGAGAGCATCAAGCCAAGACATACGTCCTTTACGTATTGCTGTTCTTAATTTAATGCCGTTGAAAATTATGACGGAAACAGATTTATTAAGGCTGTTGTCAAATACTCCATTGCAAATAGAATTAGATCTTATAGAAGTGGATGGTCATGAGAGTAAGAACACGCCACGTGAGCATCTGGATACTTTCTATAAGAAATTCGAAGATGTTAAATCTTCAAATTATGATGGTTTCATTATTACTGGTGCACCTGTTGAGAAACTTGACTTTGAAGATGTGGACTACTGGGTTGAATTAAGTGATATTTTCGCATGGGCTAAAACCCATGTCACATCCACGCTCTATATATGTTGGGCGGCATTAGCTGGTTTGTACTACAGATACGGAGTAGAAAAAATACTATTGCCAACTAAATTGTCGGGAGTATTTGAGCATAAGGTGTATAATGGGAAAAATCCTATATTCCGGGGGTTTGATGATGTGTTTTATGCTCCTCATAGTCGACATAGCACTGTTAGTAAAGATGATATACTCAAACATTCAGAGTTGGAGATTATTTCCGAAGGAGATGATTGTGGAGTATATATGGTAATGGGGCGTGGTGGTCGTGAGTTCTATATCTTAGGTCATCCAGAATACTCACCAGGAACTTTGGATTTTGAGTATCACCGTGACTTAAATTTGGGATTGAACCCCCACATTCCAGATAACTATTATGTTGATAATAACCCTAATAAGGATGTGATAGTTCGCTGGCGCTCACATGCCAATCTGTTATATGCTAATTGGCTTAACTATTTTGTGTATCAAGAAACACCTTACGACATTAGAGCTATAAAATAGGTGAAAAAGACTAATAAAATAAAATTAGAGCTGCTAGCTCCAGCAAAGAATGCCGATATAGCAATTGAGGCAGTTAAGCATGGTGCTGATGCTGTATATATGGGTGCCACTCGTTATGGGGCAAGATCTTCGGCTGGCAATTCATTGGAGGATATAAAGAGAGCTGTTGATTATGCGCATAAATTTAATGCACGTATTTATGTAACGGTTAATACGATAATATTAGAAGATGAACTTGCTGACGTAGAACGTTTGATACATGAATTGTATAACATTGGCGTAGATGCTTTGATCGTGCAAGACATGGGTATATTAAGAATGAGTATACCACCAATTGCATTACATGCCAGCACACAATGCGATATACGAACACCAGATAAGGCTGAATTTCTGGAACAAGTAGGCTTCTCCCAATTGGTGATGGCACGAGAGCTATCATTAGACGAGATTAGGGCTATTAGGGAAAGAGTTACAGTTCCATTGGAGGCGTTTGTACATGGAGCATTATGTGTGAGCTACAGCGGAAGGTGTGGTATGAGCTATGCATGCATGAAACGTAGTGCCAATAGAGGTGAATGTGCACAGATGTGCCGTTTACCCTATGATTTGGTTGATGATAATGGTAATGTCTTGGTTAAGAATAAACATCTGTTATCGCTACGTGACTTAAATCAAAGTTCCAACCTTAAAGAGATGATCGATGCTGGTGTGTCATCGTTTAAGATTGAAGGCAGATTGAAAGATATAGACTATGTAAAGAATGTTGTTGCATATTATAATCAAGAATTAAATAAGATTGTTGCTGACAATCCTGATTTATATGAACGAAGTTCAAAAGGAACTGTAAATTTAAAGTTCTTGCCTCAGTTAGATAAAGTGTTCAACCGCTCTTTCACTTCATATTTTTTGAAAAACCGTAATTTATCTAATGGTTATAGCATCGCATCAATAAATACACCAAAATCTATGGGGGAATATGTTGGAACTGTTGTTTCATCAAGAAGCGGTAATATGTTAAAAGTTACTACATCAAAGACTTTATCGAACGGTGATGGTTTCAGCTATTTTGATGTTTCAGGAACATATACAGGATTTCGAGTAAACAAGGTGGATGGCGATATGTTATTCTTGTCGCAACCTTTAAAGTTGCCAAAACCTGTTAAATTGTATAGGACATACGATAATGTGTTTAATAATCAGTTGACCGGTGATACAGCTAAGCGAACAATTAGTATTAATATGAAATTAAGTATGTCTAATTGTGCCTTATCATTGGACATCACTGATGAGAGAGGGAATTATGTAACATCAACATTATGGCTTGATAAACCGTTGGACATAGCAAATATGCCACAATATGACAAGCAACGTGGAATATTAGGAAAACTTGGAAATACCATTTATAAAGTTAATCAAATTGAAACTATAGGTGATTACTTTATACCAAGTTCATTTCTGGTAGAATTGAGGAGGAAGTCTATAAGTTTGCTGGATGCGGCACAAAAGTCTTCATATAATTATGATTATAGACGTAATGAAAATCTAAAAAGAACGTATTATACTGATAGGCTTCAATCAAGTGACAATGTAGCTAACCATTTAAGTGAACGTTTTTACAAAGAACACGGAGTTGCATCAATTGATGAAGCAATTGAAACAAAAGGATATAGATTAACTGGTGACGAAGTGCTTATGCACACAAGATACTGCTTGCTGAGAGAATTAGGTTGTTGTCGAAAATATAAAAGTGCAAAAAAACTTCCAGAAAGAATTTATTTGAAGACTGGAAGTGTAATAATGCGAGTTGTAACAGATTGTTCAAATTGTGAAATGAAAATCACATTAGAGAAGAAACCTTCTAAATAATAGGCTATTTTAGTGTGAATTTATCGGCATCTTCCCATGCTGGGAATTTTTTCCTAAAACTATTTAATTTTTCACCGTTTAAAGAGCTGTACAAAACGATAGAATTATTATCTCGTTTTGCGATATTTTTACCTTTGAAATCTACAATCATAGAATCGCCGGAATATTCAATTCCTTCTGGAGCTTCGCCTATGCGGTTTGCTCCGCACACGTAACATTCGTTCTCTAATGCTCGGGCAATTAGTAGCTGTTGCCATGAATATATGCGTGCTTTAGGCCAATTTGCAACTATAATAAGAAGATCATATTTATTGTCGGTGTTTCTTAACCAAACTGGGAATCTGAGGTCATAGCATACTGCTATCATGATGTTCCACCCACGATACCTAATAACTGGGGGCAGTGATAATCCTGGTGAAAAAACTTTTTGTTCATCACCGATACTGAACAAGTGCTTTTTGTCATAAAAAGTTTCATCACCACTACTTTCTATAAAAAAAGCACGATTATAGATTTTATCAGCAGTGCGTGCCATAAAACTACCAGCGAAAGCTGTATTGTGTTTTTTAGCTAAGCGATGTAGTGTTGCTATTGTAGCTTCGGTGCTTCTTTCAGCCAATTTACGCATTTCATCTGGATTTTCGATAAGAAAACCTGTAGAGAACAGTTCCGGTAAAATAACAATATCGGTATTCTCGGGAATAGAATGCATATTTTTTTCGAGTTGCAACAAGTTAGCCTCTTTGTCACCCCAAATGATGTTATCCTCAAGAATTGCCACATTTAGTCTTTTGCTAGTAATCATCATAAAATATTGATTTTAATAGTTGCAAAATTTTTCTGGGTATTTTGCATTTATACCATTATAAAAGTCTTTAATATGCTTCATATCGGTTTCAACATTACCAGTTGGATGGAAAACTTCTGTAATACCTATATGCTTATGTTTATAATCAATATATGCCATAATGATAGGAATACCCGCTCCAAAAGCAATATGGATGATTCCATTTCTCCATTTTTCAACACGTTTGCGTGTACCTTCAGGAGTGATTGCAAGCATCAGATGTTCACTTTCGTTAAACTTTTTGATGATTGCATCGGTTAATTCTGCACCGCTTTTCCTTGGTACTGGTATACCGCCCATTGCTTTGAATAAATAGTTTAGCGGAAAGAAGAACCAAGTATTTTTCATTAGAAATCCAGCTTTCCACTTGAGAGCCTTACATACAAGTTCTGCATATACAAAATCCCAATTGCTTGTGTGAGGTGCAACGCATATAACGCATTTAGGATAGTCGGGTACTGACACTTCAACCGACCATCCTAATTTTTCAAATATGAATTTAGCTAAATTCAAAATTTAAATGTGAAAGTTTTATTTAGCCAGTGCCTCTTTATTGTTAGCCTTTTGTTTTTGAGATAGTGCTGAATTCATTTCTTTAACAATCTCATTAACTGCATCGGCTAATTCTTGTCGTAAAGCTTTATAGCATGCCTTGTAATAAGTATTGCGAGCTTTTCTGTATTCAGCAACGTTACCGTCAAAAGAAGATAAGGTCTTGTCGAAAGAAACCGATACTTTATCTATAGTTGTTGTTTGAAGACATGCAGCTTTGATTATAATGTCGTCCATTTTGTCGCAATCCACTTCATCAAAATAGTTTTTTGCGAATATACATTCACCAGCTATATCACCGCAAGTGTATTTGATAAGTTTTTTTAGATCTCTTTTGTTTGCCATAATTCAATTAGTTTTTGTAATGTTTTGCTAAGTTATAAAAAATATTCGACATAGTTAATGCTTGTCAGCATAAAAACGCTAACATTTATAATGTATTTTAAGCTTAACCTTAAATATCTGTGTTAGATAAAGTTTGCAATCACACGAATTGATATATTGCGAAATTATTACTATCTTTGCATTTCAAATTTTTTATGAGTTATAATATGACCCAGAACAAGACACGTTCCAACATGATATTTGAGGTTAGTTGGGAGGTTTGTAATAAAGTTGGAGGAATCTATACAGTATTATCTACAAAGGCGAAAACATTAAACAGCCTATTTAATAAACAAGTAGTATTTATAGGTCCAGATTTTGGAGCAGAAAATACATCAAAAACATTCGTTGAGTCGCCAAAGTTGCTGCAAGCATGGCGTAAAAACAATAATTTGCCAAAAGGGTTAAAAGTTAGAGTAGGGCGATGGGAAATACCTGGTCGACCGCTTGTGATATTGGTTGATTATAAGTCGTTGTATGATCACAAAAATGTGCTTTATGCTGATATGTGGAATAAATATCATGTTGATTCATTGCATGCTTATGGCGATTATGACGAATCTTGCATGTTTGCTTGTGGTGCTGCTTTAGTTATTGAGAATTATTGTAACTACTTGAAGTCATCAGATGAAGATGTGAAGGTAATAGCTCATTTTGATGAATGGACCACTGGCATGGGCTTGCTTTATTTAAAAAAAGCAATTCCAAGTGTGGCAACAGTATTTACAACACATGCAACAAGCATTGGCAGAAGCATCTGTGGAAACCATAAACCATTATACGACTATATGTCGGGATATAATGGCGACCAAATGGCTGATGAATTAAATATGCAGTCTAAACATTCGTTGGAAAAGACTGCGGCTCTTGTGTCAGATGCTTTTACTACAGTAAGTGATGTAACAGCTAAGGAATGTAAACAACTGATAGGTCGTGAGCCAATTGTTACACCTAACGGTTTTGAGTTGAATTTTGTTCCTTCTAAAAATGATTATGACGGTAAACGTGCTGAAGCACGGAAAAAGTTGTTGTCAGTGGCTAAAGCATTGACGGGAGTTGACTATGCGGATGATACATTCTTGATTGCAACATCTGGAAGAAATGAGTTTAGAAACAAGGGTATCGATGCATTTATAGACTCTGTGAATGTTCTTCGCTCACATTGGAACGATAAGCAAAAGAAAATAATTGCTTTTGTAATGACTCCTGCATGGGTGAAAGAGGCACGTAATGATTTGATATGTAAGTTAAACGGAAAACTTGCTGAAAAATTGGAGAATAAGACAATCACACATGATATAAATAATTATGGTGATGATGCTATATATGGAAAGATGTGCTATTTAGGTATGTCCAATGCAGATAACGAGAATGTTCATATTATATATGTGCCGTGCTATTTGAATGGTGATGACGGTATATTTAATATGAACTACTATGATTTGCTTATTGGGTTAGATTGCACTATCTTTGCATCATATTATGAGCCTTGGGGGTACACACCAATGGAAAGTGTTGCTTTTGGAGTTCCTACGGTTACGACAGATTTGTCTGGGTTTGGGCAATGGGTATTGTCGAAATATGGTAATGGATTTGTCAAGTCAGGTGTGGAAGTGATTCACCGAACCGATTCAAACTATAGTAGTGTAGTTGATCAAATTTCAAATGCGGTTGAGTCTTATCTGTTGTGTGATGTCACAGATAAGACCAAGGCTGTGAAAGCGGCAAAGAAGGTCGCAAAAACTATAACATGGAGCCACTTTATGACTTATTATAAAGATGCTTATGCGGTAGCTATAGATAAAACGGATAACCTATGAGATTAAAATGTGTGAAGCAATAATGCTTCTGCATGTTAATGTTTAAAAAAGATACAAATAGATATTTATTAAAACTCTTATGAAATTACAAGTAAGTAATACAAATTCTCCTAGTTGGAGAGAGATTACGGTAAAGTCTGAACTTCCTGCAAAGTTGAAAGAACTTGAGGATTTAGCAAAAAATTTGTGGTGGGTATGGAATAGTGAAGGTAAAACATTATTTCATGACTTAGATCCTGAATTGTGGCGTGCGACTGGTGAGAACCCAGTTTTAATGTTACAAAAAATAGACCACGAGCGTTATGAAGAGATAATGAATGATAAAGCGATGATGCAACGCATTAAAGATGTTGTAGCTAGCTTTAAGGCTTACATGAAGAAACCTATGCGTAAAGATGTGCCTTCTATTGCATACTTCAGTATGGAATATGGTCTATGTGCAAGTTTAAAGATATACTCAGGTGGTCTAGGTATTCTTGCTGGTGATTATATCAAGCAAGCATCTGACTCATGCGTAGATATGACGGCTGTTGGTTTCTTGTATAAACATGGTTACTTTACACAAACATTGTCTGTTGATGGACAACAAATGGCTAATTATGAGCCACAAAATTTCAACCAATTGCCTTTAGAACCAGTTCTTGATGAGAGAGGTGCACAAATTGTGTTGGAAGTGCCATATCCTGGACGTATAATTTATGCTAACATTTGGAAAGTAAATGTAGGTCGTATGAATCTATATCTACTTGATACAGATATAGACAAGAACTCAGAGTTTGATCGTCCTATCACATCTCAACTATATGGTGGTGACTGGGAAAACCGTATCAAACAGGAATATTTGTTAGGTATAGGTGGTGTTTTGATGCTAAAGCGTCTTGGCGTAAAAGCTCAATTATATCATTGCAATGAAGGCCATGCTGCACTTTTGAACTTACAACGTCTTGTTGATTATGTACAAGAAGAAAAGTTGGATTTCAATGTAGCATTAGAGCTAGTGCGTGCAACTTCATTGTATACAGTACACACTCCAGTTCCTGCTGGTCACGACTACTTTGATGAAGGTTTGTTCGGCAAATATATGGGAGAATATCCAGCAAAATTAGGTATTAGCTGGCAAGACTTGATGAACATGGGACGTGAGAACCCAGATACAAATGAGCGCTTCTCTATGAGTGTGTTCGCTTTAAATACTTGTCAAGAGGCTAACGGTGTGAGCTGGTTGCACGGTG
>CAZSHA010000056.1:0-15285 GCA_964606575.1 uncultured Muribaculaceae bacterium
CCCCTCCGCTCGTAGCGAACTAACGTAAGACTGCCTACCCACACAACATCACCGTCCACCCATGTACCGCTTATCGGTCTTTCCGACATCGTGCATTCTACATTGTCACCTTTATAGTTTAAGCTTGAAACTTCTTGAGGGTCTATCTTCAGTAGGCTCGAAAATTCCACCCAAGGATAACCGTTTATATTGCTTCCGTCGTCGGTCAATACCGCAGCTCCGCACAAAGGAATACATACTGACGAATACACTCCGTCCAACAATCTCACAACCTTCAACATCTTTACCCTGCTTATATAATATAAATCTTCAGGCAAATTGATATTAACTAAGCCATTCGGCTGATTTAATGTGATAGACTGGTTTTCTACAATTTTTTTGCCAAGATCCCTCTCTACATCATACATATCATAAACCGTATATTGTACTGTGCTACCCTGTTTAGAATAGTATCTTTTGTATATGGATGTGCTTGCCGCAATCTCACTAAGCGAAATGTTTATGCCAGATAACGAGCTACCCAAACACAATCCCTTATTTCCCCCAAATGACACACGTTGCCCGCTGATAACGCTTTGGAGGCTATTAATATGACTGTAATTATTAAACTCAGGAAGGTCACTGACTTCATTTACATCCCAATAATATGTATCTTCCTCATACATTTTAAGCAAACCGACTTTTATTCCTGTAGGAGTGAACTCATTCACATTGTCATTAAAGCGTGACCTGAAACAATTCTCAACCACGATATTAGACCAGCCGTCTGTGGCTACGTCATATTCGCACGTTGAGTTTATATTATGAACGATTGACAACGCTCCAGCCCTCATGTAATAATAAAACGTATTGTTCCGTAAGGTCACAGCTTGACGGTTGTTTGCTTTTGGATATTGAACACGGCGTATTCTTATTGTAGGATGTGCCCCTTTCCAAAACATATTATCGCATATAGACACGGAAGACCCTCTGATATCCAATTTTATTCCATATTCACAATGGTTACCGTTGAATGTCACACCGCTACATTGGTTTATCATAATATCCGAATTAAGGATATTTCCCTCTATCACCCCGCCATTGCAGCTGTCAATCCGCAATGAGCCTATCAAGTTATGATAAGAGCTATCATGATTCCCATGGAAATTAAGGGCATCCCCTATACCCCGCAAATCAAAGGCATACATCTTATGATTTGAGGGGATCACTGCAGCATAGGTTTGATTCTCACCTAACCCAAAAGAGCAGTCATAAATATATCGATTATCGGAATAATTGCGACCGGCATTCGCACAAAGTTGCATCAAACCATACCCGTGAACGTTATCTATCTCAACCCTGCCTTCAAACATTATGCCGCGATAATGATGTTGTAAAGAAGGTGTTACATATACTTGTTCGCTTACTTTAATATTGGTATAAAGACTCTCCCAATACACAAGACTTATTCCTGAAATTCTCGTACGCCTAGGGCTATACTCAAATTCAGCAGTATTGAATATATAGTCAATGTATTGAACTTCCGTTTCAACACCGTCTATCTCAGTCACTTCTTTTTTTGTCTTAATCGTTGCGTAAGCCTTGTCCGAAATATTTGCTATTATCATATAACCAGTTTCCACACTTCCGTATGTGCTTCTGTCTTCGTGATTATATGGTTCCGTAGCTAAAGGGAACGGTATATCCGAAAGTTGAATATAGGTTTTGCCTCCTTCTTCTGTCTTTATCTTGCTAATACATGAATTATATGATGATTCTCTTGGATTAAGCCCATTATCAGATACCGTACAACCTAAATATGGATACAAAACTGTTCCCCTTGCATAATCTTTTTGTTTTAGCCCACAAGTTTCACCAATAAGTTGAATACCAGCCAACACTTTTATATGATTCCTAATAGCATATATACCTATCGGCAATCGGACTTCTCCACAACCTTTCAATCTAATAGCTTGGTTAATAGGCACACTATTATCCCTTAGCTTACCCAAAACTTCAAGGTTCTCATTGCTATCAATAACTTTTTTTTCATCAAAAAACGTAACAGATGAATCTTCCAATCCGAACCAAGATGCGTAAGCTACACCTTTTATGTTCCATTTGCCTTTAAAGGCAAACGCATTGCCATAGAAAATCTGATAATCACCGGCGACAATATTAGTGCCGCCTTCACCATACGTGATTCCATCATTCACGTCGTCTTCGTTATCAATTACACCTCCGCCATACACATTCAACGTGTCTGTACCAGTGTATCTGATTACACCACCTTCGAAACGTACTTCCGAACCTAATTTTAGACCGCCATCGTCATCTGACACATATTGGTCTTCTTTGATAACTCCATTGATCTCTTTCATAGCTATTTTGATTTAAAATTGTTGATTAATATTAGTTGACGTAAATATATGAATTTTATCGGTGATTTCAAATAGCGCTTACTCATCCTTAATCATATTTAACAATTTATCAGAAAGCCGTTTTTAGAAGCCCATTTAATTTCACCCCGAAATTGACTTTAAGATGCAAGGTTGTTTGTCCATAAATGAGTATGAATTTGTAATAAAATTCACAACGGCATCACTCATTATACATTACGGTTTTACTGCAAAACTCACATTTTCAGCCATAAAACTCAAATTTTATGTGTTATATGTGCGATAATTTGCAAAAAATATGTACTTTTGCATCGTATTTTTAGAAAAAACACTTTAAAGAAAGTTTTTTGTTAAACTATTTTTTATTAAACAATGAACGTAGAAATTATTGGAGAATGGGCTGGCAAAGCATGGACAGCTCTAAATGAACAAGGTACTTTGAGTATGAAAGGTTTAAAGAAGGCTACTAAGCTAAAAGAAAAAGAACTTTATGCAGCAATCGGATGGTTGGCTCGTGAAGGAAAGCTAAGCCTTAATGAAGTTGAAGAAGAAATTATGGTATCACTTATTTGATGTACTGATTTCAAAGAAAATTTATTTGGGGAATAATATATCCTCCCTAAAGGACTCTATAAGAGCAAGGCGATGTGTCACACATAAAAGGCATATCGCCTTACTTTTTCATTAAGCTGCGAATTGCAATGAAGTTAGTGCAGGTACAGACTAATTGTAATAAGTGAGGCACAGGCTCTCCAAGCCTGAAACCAACTTCTTAAAAAACGGTAAAAAGAGGATGGTCTGCTAATTAATGACATTATTTCGCTAATTTTGCAGAAATATCAGTAATAATAACACTTAAAACTAAATAAAGAAATTATGGCTAAAATTGGTTCTGTAATGACTAGCTCTGGACGCAAAGCCCTTCTACTTGGAAGCGGAGAGCTTGGGAAAGAAGTAGCAATCGAACTTATGCGTCTAGGTGTTGAGGTCGTTGCATGCGACAAATATCCCAACGCCCCAGCTATGCAAATCGCTCACCGCCATCACGTATTCAACATGCTCGACGGCAACAAGTTGAGAGAAGTGATAGAGTTGGAACGTCCCGACCACATTATCCCCGAAGTTGAAGCTATAGCAACTCCCGTCCTTGTAGAATTAGAGAAAGAAGGCTATAACGTAACGCCTACGGCTAATGCGGCATGGCTAACCATGAACCGTGAAGGTATACGCCGCCTAGCTGCCGAAAAACTTGGCATAACCACTTCACGCTATAAATTCGCTTCTACCGAAGAAGAATTTATGCAAGCTGTCGAGGAAATAGGAATACCATGCGTAGTAAAACCTATAATGAGTTCATCGGGTCACGGACAAAGCACTATAAAAAAAGCTGAAGACGTGAGCCGAGCATGGCAAATAGCTCAAGAGGGCGGACGTGCAGGTGCAGGCAGAGTGATTGTGGAAGGATTTGTTGATTTCGATTATGAAATCACCCTGCTGACAGTACGCAACGTGATTGGCACTCAATATTGCGAGCCAATAGGTCACATTCAAATAGACGGCGACTATCGCTACTCATGGCAACCACAACCAATGACCCCATCGGCATTATTAAAAGCACAAGAAATAGCGAAGAAAGTTACCGATGCCCTTGGCGGCTATGGAATATTCGGTGTTGAAATGTTTATCAAGGGCGATGATGTGATATTTAGCGAAGTTTCGCCACGACCACACGATACAGGTATGGTGACAATGATTTCACAAGACCAAAGCGAATTTGCACTCCACGCACGCGCTTTGCTCGGTCTGCCTATTCCTGAAATCAAGTTCTATGGTCCGTCAGCTTCACGAGCTATTGTAGTTGAAGGAGAAACTAACCGTATAGAATTCGACAACCTTGAGAGGGTTTTGGCTGAACCAGGAGTTCAAATGCGAATTTTCGGCAAACCTGAAATCAACGGACACCGACGTATGGGTGTTATCCTTGCTACCGATAAGGATGTAGAATCAGCACGAGATAAAGCCGAACGAGCTTACCAAGCTCTAAAAGTTAATGTCCTACTACGAGAAGATTGATCAACACATTAACAACGATAAACGTGGAGGTTGCCTAACAACGCAAAAGTTAGTCAGCCTCCACAATTTTTGAACAAAAAAGGAACTCCCCAAACTTGTTAGACAGTTCCTCAAAATTACATTATAATCCTTCGGCAATTTTCGGTTTATTTCTTAACCTCAACTTTTTCAGTTAACGCCTCGTCAACAGCAGCTCTTAGTGCATCACCTTGTTTACCGCGAGAAACGATAGTTCCATCAGGAGCGAATAAAATGATGTGAGGAATACCTGAAATTCCGTATAAATCGGTTGGAACGGTTTTAGCATCTAAAATAACGTCCCATTCTATCTTTAACTCCTCAATCGCTGTCTTTGTATCTTCGACTTTATCCCAAACGGCAACGCCAAGAACGGTCAACCCCTTATCTTTATGCTTCTCAAGTATTTCCTTGATTACAGGGATTTCACGGCGACAAGGTCCGCACCAGCTAGCCCAGAAGTCAACTAACACATAATTACCCTTACCTACATAATCTGACAACTTTTTTTCTGTGCCATCGGCAGCTTTGATAATGAAATCGGTAAACATTTTGCCTTCGCCAGTCAACTCCAATTGCTTAAGAGCTTGCGCTTGCTTCTGGATACGTGTATAATTCTTATAGAAAACTGGAGCAACTGCTAGAGCAGAGTCTAATTGCGCGGCATTATATTCGTTGTAATAAACAGTCTGTAAGAAAGCGTATGCACCGATAGGATTTTCCTTATTAGCTTCGTATGTTGCTTGCATCAAGTCAACATATTTCTTCATCGCAACAGCTTCATCTTTCTCGGTAGAAAACAATGTGTCAACATCGGCTCCAAACTTTTCTAACACAGCATTCAATGGAGTTCCAGTAACCTTATGGCTAGCCCAATCTATTGAAATATCACCAGCCTCGACTACGAACATAGGTCTAGCTTTTCCTACTGCAAGTCTTGCCATGAAAGCTGTATCCACCTCGCCTTCAAAACGCACACACTTGTTCTTGACTTCAGCACTATCCACAGTTTCGCCTGTGTCATAATTTGTTAAATACGCCATCTTGCCATCGTTATCGGCATTCTCAAAAGTAGCGGTTACAGAGTACTTGCTCTTTCCGCAAGAAGCTAACAGCACAACCGCTAGCATCGCAAAAAATACTTTCTTCATTTTTCTCTCGTTTTATTTAGTTTGTATATCTTTTTATGCTTATTTCATCTACAAGCGAATCTTTTTCCACTGAATATGCTCTGATTTTCATCTCCTTATCTGTATATTCCACAGTGTGATACATTGGCACGCCACCTATTATCTTCATGTATTCTACAGCTTCACGAGCTTTATACGATTTCGGGGATGCGTAACTTACCATATAAACCGGGAAACCTGATTTTTGCGAAACATATCTCAAATAGCCATGCTCATGACCCTGCAAGACTAGATGAACACCATATTTATCGAACAACGGTTTGAAAGCATTGCGGATTGCAAAGTTATCACGCCCTTTACGCACCGAAAATACAGGATGATGCATCATTACCACTTTCCACTTTTCACCAGATGTTTTAAGCGTTTCACGAAGCCACTTATACGTACCCATAATTCCCATAATGCTATTTATACCGTGCGTATCAAATACAATAAACCGCATATCTGGAAAATCAATATAATAACTATTACCTTTTGCCGTCTTCGCACCATTCATAGGATAAGAGAATGTCTTGCACCATCTTATATCCAACTCAGGTATAATTCCTTTCCAGTAATCATGATTACCCACTGCATTTATCAACGGCATTGTTGCCAGCAAGCTATCACCAGTCGACTCATACAGATAATTCCAATACTTATTGATAGGACGTTCAATCAAGTCACCGGCACAGGCCCAAAATTCAGCATCGGCATGCTCATTATACAACTTGCATAACATCTCCCCTGATTTACCGCCTATCGTATCTTGAACATCTCCAAAAAACAAGAATTTACGCACGTGAGCGTCATCTATCGGCATAACAAAATCATACCACCTCGACGATCGTTCACCAGTAGTCACTTGATACCTATACGCCTTCCCTGCTTGTAAATTAAACAACTCAACCCCATAAAAAGCATCTCTGACATCACCGCTGCCCACAACATGTTCTCCTTTAGCCTTCCATAAGGTAGTATCAGTTCCGCACACTAAAGTAAGATATGAATCGACAGTGTCGACACCACATCGCCATGTAACACAACGCTCGGTCATAAAATCCTCGCCGGGCAACATAGTGATTCTATCGGGAGCCATAGCTACCGACAATTCAGTTTCTTCAACATTCTTGAACCACGCCCTCCACCTAGACTTTACCCATAGGCACAAAGCCACGACCAATATGACATATATCGCTATTGTATATATTTTTTTCATACGAATCAATCCTTGACCGCAAAGATACGCAAGCATTTTGGAATTTTGTTCCTAATTTGAACATTTTTAGCAACATATTGAAAAAACATAAAGTGCCACAGACAACCTGCAACACTTTATATTGTTATAATTACTGCCTTAACGGTTTAGATGATACCTTGAGCCATCATAGCTCTTGCCACCTTCATGAAACCAGCCACATTAGCACCTTTCACATAGTTCACAGTGCCATCATCCTCAGTTCCATATTTTACACATTGCTCGTGGATATTCTTCATAATGCTTCTCAACTTTGCATCTACTTCTTCGGCACTCCAAGTCAGCTTTTGCGAGTTCTGAGCCATTTCAAGACCAGAAACAGATACACCGCCAGCATTAGCCGCCTTACCGGGAGCATAAAGAATCTTAGCTTCTAAGAACTCATGCACTGCCTCTGGAGTAGATGGCATGTTAGCCCCTTCCGATACGGCAATCACCCCATTAGCAAGCAACGCACGAGCATCGTCACCATCTAGCTCATTCTGAGTAGCACTAGGCATTGCGATATCGCATTTAACGCTCCAAGGTCGACCGCCATCAAAATATTCGCAACCATATTCTTCAGCAAATTCTTTAATACGACCACGATATATATTTTTCAACTTGAAAATATAATCCAATTGTTCACGGCTGATACCTTCCGGCACATAGATAGTACCGTTAGAATCACTCATAGTCACGACTTTAGCTCCTAATTGCAATAATTTATCGGCTGTATATGTAGCAACATTTCCAGAACCAGATATTGCTACCGTCTTACCTTTTATATCAATACCTTTGGTCGCCAACATATTCAGCAAAAAATACACATTACCATAACCTGTAGCTTCAGGACGTACTAGCGAGCCGCCAAACTCCAATCCCTTTCCAGTAAAAGTACCTGTATTCTCACGCGCCATCTTCTTGTACATACCATACATATAACCCACTTCACGACCTCCTACTCCTATATCACCAGCAGGCACATCTGTATCAGGTCCTATATGCCGCCACAATTCTGATATATATGCTTGACAGAAACGCATCACTTCCATATCACTTTTACCTTTCGGATTAAAGTCAGAACCACCTTTTCCACCACCCATAGGAAGCGTTGTAAGCGAGTTCTTGAAAGTTTGTTCAAATGCCAAGAACTTTAAAATAGACTGATTTACCGATGAGTGAAAACGTATGCCACCCTTGTAAGGACCAATGGCATTATTATGCTGTATACGATAACCCATATTATTTTGAACCTTGCCTTTATCGTCAACCCATGAAATCCTAAATGAAAATATCCTATCAGGAAGGCACAGACGCTCTATAAGATTGTATCGCTCAAACTCCGGATGCTTGTTGTATTCGTCTTCGATTGTAGTAATAACTTCTTCTACAGCTTGTAGATACTCAGGCTCATTAGGAAACCTTCTTCTCAAATCGTTTAAAACTTCTGATGCTTTCATTTTAAATCGTTTTTACGTTGAAATTTAATTATGGCACAAATATAGAATAAAAAAATGTGCAAAACTAACATTTTCGCACATTTTTTACATTTTCCATTAATTATTCCTACTAAATCCAGTTCTTTTGTTTCATTTTGTTAGATTTTCATTATTTATCCAATAACGACTCATAGAAGAACCTAAACATCGCAGGACGAACATCAATATTGCTGAAAGCATCATTATTTCGTGTTGGGTTCACACGATTACACAAGAATACAAACACGACATCATGGCTAGGATCAACCCAAAATACAGTACCGGTGAATCCTAGATGTCCGAATGTTTCAGCTGGAGCTTCGTCGCAAGTAGGAGAGCCTTGACCTTTCTTATTAGGCGCACGGTCGAAACCTAATCCGCGTCGAGAATTAGGACTACGTTCTTCCATAAACTGCTTAGTAGTAGCTTCTGATAGATAACGCTCACCACCATACACACCGCCATTCAGCCACATTTGGCACAACTTGGCAAGGTCATTGGCATTAGAGAACAAGCCAGCGTTACCCGCAACACCTCCAGCAAATGCGTTAGTTTCGTCATGTACATATCCCCATACCAGTTGCTTACGCATAAAGTCGTCATATTCAGTAGGAGCAATCTGGCAACGCAAGAACTTATCCATAGGACGATATGTCGTGTGCCATGCGCCAAGCGGTGCATAGAAATTCTTTGTCACATATTGGTCGTGAGGAATCTTTGTAGCATGCTGTTCGGCATCCATCAATAGGCAGAAATTAACGCAACTGTAACGCATCCTCTTATCAGGACGTAGCTTAATAGTATAAGCACGGTGCATAACAGTGTCATAAGCAGCCTTGCACACAAATAAACTATCACCTATTTGTATATTGTATTTTTCATTCTTTACTTTAGAAACCAAGTCACTACGTAGGTTCTTATTCTCATCGGTCATTATATTATAGATAGGAAGCGATGGAATATAACCTGTTTCATGATACAAGAACTCACGCAATGTGAGATTTTCCCTATCTGGTCGCCGCATTCCTGGTACATAGACGCTCATTTTCTCATCAACATTCAACAAGCCTTCATCACATGCCTTCATAATGCCAGGCAACGTACCAGTCGCTTTTGACACTGAAGCTAAATCATAAATAGTATTTACCGTTACTGGTATTCCAGATTCATAATCGTGCATACCATAAGCCTTGTTGCATATAACCTTACCTTTACGAGCCACAAGAACTTGACAGCCGGGGAAAGCTCCCGCACGCAAGCAACGAGCTGCAAGACGGTCAACCTTTACCAACATATCACTGCTCACACCTACGGCCTCTGGTACAGAATAGCCCAACCTTATAGCATCATACGTTATACCTTCACCACGACTCGCCACACCATCTATCGTAATAGGACAAGTTCCTTTAGCACTATTACCGCCATAGATAGTTTGAGCTGCATAATCTTGAGCCAATTCATCTGTACCCCATGCAATGACAACAGATTTGCTCTTAACAACACCCGCTTTAAATTTGCTTGCATCATAAGGGCTAGTAAAGAATACCGGCACAACATTTTCACATTGTTCAGCTATGGCATCCAATGCTTTCACATAGGCATCATCTTTATTATATACACCTACAATTACCGTATCATAAGGCTTCAACTTATCTAGAAGCACGCTCAACATCGCACCTTTCATAAATGCGAATTTGCCAGTCTTGCTATACATCTCGCAACGGTCTTGGAACATACTTGTCACACCCTTTGTGTCACCTAACGACACAACAGCTATATTTTTCTTATCCAACGCTTTAATAGGCAACAAACTGTCTTCATTCTTCAACACTGTGATTGAAGCAGCTGTTAACGCATGGTTCAAAAGTTCTGCACTTGGCGAGTTAATAGCATTTTTCACATCTGCTATATCGATAGGGTTCCATTCGTGAACACCTAAAGCGTACTTATAACGCAACATTTTCTTACAGCGGTCGTCAATTGACTTCTGAGAAATCTCTCCACGCTTCACAGCCGCCTTAACCGAATCAATTTCCACTGGAGGATTTATAGGCATCAAAAGCACGTCATTTCCAGCTTTCAATGCCGCCACGCTACGTGAACCGCTCGATATCGCCCCCTCCATTGATAACGCATCGGTGAAAATAAGCCCCTCAAATCCCATTTTTCCAATAAGCAAGTCATTAATGGCTTTTGCACTCATCGACGTAGGCACTCCGCTATCATCTACTGCAGGCATATTCAAATGAGCTGTAAGCATACCGCTATATCCTGCATTTATATAATCAACAAACGGTTTCAATTCGCATTGCTCTAATTGAGAAAGCGTTTTGTCAACCGTAGGCAGTTTTTTGTGCGAATCCTCATGAGTAGAGCCATGACCCGGGAAATGCTTACCCGTTGAAAGCACACCGCCTTCCTCCAATCCACGAGCATACTCTAACGCATACTCGGCTACTTGAGATGGTGTTTCACCGAAGGCTCTACGACCGATAACAGGATTCAACGGATTGTCGTTAACATCTAGCACTGGAGCAAAATTAACATGAACGCCTACCGCCTTCATTTGTCTAGCCGACTCTTTTCCGTACTCATATATCATTTTCTTATCTCCTATAGCACCTAGCGTCATGCTGCGTGGATAATCTCTCACGCCATCAAAACGCATACCCAAGCCCCATTCTCCGTCAATTGTTACCATCAACGGGGTGCGAGCCTTGCTCTGAAACTTATTAGTGAGCGAAACGTAGTCGGAGATACTCATCTCATGCACTATAATACCGCCCATATTATACGTTTCCACCAATTTAGTCAAAGAGTCCATTTTCTCACCGCTCAGCCTAGGCGACACACCTATCACCATGAGTTGCGCAATACGTTCCTCTTTGGTCATTTTCTTAAATTGGGCTTCCACCCATTTGCTCATAGCTTTCTTGTCAACCTTCTTCATGATATTGGTTTCCACCGCACCAGCAGTTAAAACTCCCATCATCACGAAAAGTGCCAAAGCACCCATCAGCCTCAAGTTCTTCATTTTCTGTCAGTTATTTTAGGTATTAATAAATATTCTCTCAATGATGATTAATTCTCTACAAGTTTCATGCGTGGTTCATCTTCGGCATCAATCATCTTGCCTTGGGTTGTCAATTCATGAATATAATCGAGATAACGCACCGACACTTTAACATCATCGACAAACAAGCGTTTAGCCGTCTTGAATGGTTCCATATAGTCACCTCCGTTAGCAAGATAATCAAGCGTTGCCACTTTGTACTTTTTATTCAGCTTAACATTTTTGCCGTTAATCTTCGCCGACTTTATTTTCTTATCCTTCGTAAATTCTACTATCAAGTCGCTGCTAGTCGCATCACCACCACGACCAGCCATAACCTCCAATGCGTCAATAAGCTGTTTACCAGAAAGTTCTATCACTTGCAAGCGATTTTCAAACGGATATATCGAATTAATAAGTCCCTCAGACACGCTCCCTTTAGGTAACGACTGACGAAAACCGCCCTTATTCAAAATAGAGCAGTCTATTTTTATGTCACTCAGCTTTCTTGCTATGTCACGTGCCATGTCGCAAGTCCAGTTGCTCAACGCTCCTAGCGACCTACGCTCCATATATTTAGCAGAAACTGCGATTTCTTTGTTCATAAGAGAATCGACACGATGTTTATATGGGGCTAAGAACGCCTCTATCTCTGGATAGTTTATTCTGCTGTCATATCGTTTGTCTACTGGCAACAAACGATATGCAACCTTTAATGTTTCCAAATCAACATCAATAAGTCCTACGTATTTTCCTAAATTACCAGTCTGTGTCACTGGAATTAATCTACCTGCCTTATTCGCAACCTGCCATGCAGGCTTCGGCTTATCAGGATTTACAACTGTGTGCGTGTGACCACCTATAACCAAGTCAATATCCAAGCTCGACTCAATTACTCCGATATCGTCAGCCAAGTCATTATCGCCCATTTCATAACCAATATGCGACAACATTACAACAAAATCAACACCTTTTTCCTTTTTCAGCATTGTAGCCATCACATTTGCAGTTTCCACTATGTCAGAGAAAACTATCCCCTTGTTATTAACTTCCGATATAATCCCATTTGGATTTAGGTTAAGGGCGATAAAACCAATCTTACGTCCAGCAAATTCTCGTATTGTATATGGCTTAAACACCCCAGCAAGACCCGTTCTTGAAAAATCATAATTTGAAGACAGTACCTCTGTTTTAAGCAGCTTGTAATATTTAGTCAAATCTGCAAGACCGTTATCAAGCTCATGATTACCTATAATATTTATGTCATAACCAAGCATGTCAAGAAGCGGATACTCGACTGCTCCAGCAAATTCCGAGAAATACAACGTGCCTTGCACTGCATCGCCAGCATCAACAAGCATTACATTCTTTTCGGCACACCGCACACTATCTATAAGCACTTTTCTTCGTAATACACCACCCTTTCCGTCAAAATCAGGATCTATATGGCTATGCGTATCATTAGTTGTCAAAATCACTAAATGTTCCGCCTGCAAGCCAGCTACTCCCAATAAAAACGCAAGACTCACAAGCAAGAGATATCTTGTTTTACCCATATTTTTAAAACATTTTATTGTTCAATACATCTTCACAAAAGTAGGAAAAACCTACCACCCTATCAAGAAATCGCAAAAATAAATGCAGTATATTATAATATTATATATCTACAACACAAGGCATGACCAACATCCATTTTCATCCTCAAAATGGGCGCACACGTATATACCTATAGTGAACAACACTATTAGAATAAGTCTTAAACTTATTGATATGAAAAATCACATAAAAGGCGGCAGTTTAGCCACCTTTTATACAACAAAATTAACACATCTACCACAAAAAGACAAAACACCTATTAAAAAAATCGGATTGCGGTATCATATCCACAACCCGATAAATTTAACGATTATATAAACATCTGCCTGCCAAGCAATAAGCCTTAACAACAGATTATTTTATCAAGTCTTTTCCAGTCATCTCTGCCGGCTGGGAAAGACCCATTATGTGAAGCAAAGTAGGAGCTACATCAGCCAATATACCATCTTCAATCTTAGCATCCTTGTTATCAGTTACATATACACATGGAACTGGATTCAAAGAGTGTGCAGTATTAGGTGTACCATCTTCATTAATCGCATTATCAGCGTTACCATGATCGGCAATAATTATCACCTCATAGTCGTTTGCCTTAGCTGCCTCAACCACTTCTTCTACGCATTTATCCACCGTAACAACAGCCTTTTCAATAGCCTCATAAATACCAGTGTGCCCCACCATATCACCGTTGGCGAAGTTCACCACAATGAAGTCATATTTTTGAGTCTTAATAGCTTCAGCCAAATTGTCGGCAACCTCTGGAGCACTCATTTCTGGTTGCAAATCATAAGTTGCAACCTTTGGCGATGGAACCAATATACGATCTTCTCCGTCGTATGGTGTTTCACGTCCTCCATTGAAGAAGAATGTAACGTGAGCATACTTCTCTGTTTCTGCTATATGTAGCTGTTTTTTACCTAAAGATGCCACATATTCACCGATGGTATTGTTAACATTTTCTTTGTCAAACAAGATATGCACCCCTTTGAATGAAGCATCGTATGGAGTCATACAATAGTATTGAAGATTTGGAATAGTCTTCATATCCTCTGCTGGCATATCTTCTTGAGTTAGCACAATAGTAAGTTCCTTTGCACGGTCGTTACGATAGTTGTAGAATAGCACAACGTCGCCCTCTTTGATTGTTCCACCGTTAACGGTGCTGTTAACGATAGGCAACATAAACTCATCGGTAACGTCGTTGTCATAAGACTTCTGTACGGCAGCAACCATGTCGGTTGCAGCCTCGCCCTTGCCTTCAACAAGCATATCGTAAGCCACCTTTACACGATCCCAACGCTTGTCACGATCCATAGCATAATAACGTCCTATAATCGAAGCTATCACACCCGCACTCTTGTCGCAATGGGCTTGCAAATCGGCAATAAATCCCTTACCGCTCTTAGGGTCGGTATCACGACCATCCATGAAACAATGGATATAAACCTCCTTCAATCCATATTCCTTTGCGATATCGCATAGGGCATAAACGTGATCAAGCGAGCTATGCACACCACCTGTAGATGTCAAGCCCATAAAGTGTATAGCCTTGCCATTCTCCTTAGCATATCCGAAAGCATTCTTTATTTCAGGATTATCAAGGATAGACTTATCACGTATCGACTTGTTTATCTTCACCAAGTCTTGATACAACACACGTCCAGCGCCTATATTCAAGTGTCCTACTTCCGAATTACCCATTTGTCCGTCAGGCAACCCGACATTCTCGCCGCTAGCCTGTAGTTGAGAATGCGGATATTGAGCCAACAAGCTATCCCAGTAAGGAGTAGGAGTCGATGAAATCACATCCGATTTAGTCTTGTTTCCGATTCCCCATCCGTCGAGAATCATCAATAATGCCTTTTTAGCCATAATCTTATCTGTTTTTACTTATTAATATTTCCGTTTTCAATTATTCATGCAAAGATACTACCTTTTTGCATATTAAGTTGCTTTTTATCCTCCGCTTTTATTTATTACAAGAAAATTTAGCACAAAAAAAGCCACCCTTTTATAGGATAGCTTTTTATGAAGTTTTCAAAAAGATTGCAATTTAGCATTAATCTTCTTTAGTTACTACGCGACGCTCTTTGATACGAGCCTTCTTACCTGTAAGACCACGCAAGTAGTAAAGTTTAGCACGACGCACTTTACCATAACGGTTCACTGTGATGCTGTCGATAAATGGAGATTCCATTGGGAAAATTCTTTCCACGCCAATGTTATCACTCATCTTACGCACTGTGAAACGCTTCTTTGTTCCTTCACCAGTAACCTTGAT
>CAZSHA010000057.1:0-15243 GCA_964606575.1 uncultured Muribaculaceae bacterium
AATCATTATCAATAACTTACAAAGGTTTCAGCCTACTTTTTGCATATTAAGCCTGTTTTTCTTTGAAAAATGATGGTATTGCTTCTATGATTTTGAATTTGTTTTGAATTGGTGTATATTTGTTATTAATATATGATATAAAGATTATGAAACCGTACATTGTGTGCCACATGATTGCTTCTATCGACGGACGTATAGATTGTGAAATGACAGAACAGATTGAGAGCGGTGAAGAATATTATGAGGCGTTAGAGAAGTTAGATTGCCAGTCTATGCTCATGGGACGTGTGACTATGCAGATGCATTATGCCGAGAAGGAGGGTTTTGCGGCAGAATGTGATGAACCTATAGGAGAAACTGCTTATCGTGTGGCTCGTAGGGCTGCCGGATATTGTATAGGTGTAGATACCAAAGGATTGTTGCAGTGGGGGGCTAATGAATTTGACGGTCAACATCTGTTGATAATCACATCAGAGAATTGCCCCAAGGAATATGTTGACCAGCTAGATAGGCAAGGAATCTCATGGATTGCGGTCGGCGATGGCTCAATTGACTTTGTAAAGGCTATGGATTTGCTTCGTTCCGAGTTTGGTGTAGAACGTTTGGCAGTAACTGGTGGAGGACATATAAATGCGGCTTTTCTTGAAGCTGGTTTGTTGGATGAAATTAGTTTGATGATAGCACCAGGCATTGACGGCAGGGCTGGTATGGCAGCTGTGTTTGATGGTTTGGAACGCAAACGCCCTGCTACGAAAGTTACTTTGAAGAGTGTTGAACAATTGGGTGAGGGAACTGTTTGGATGAGGTATAAAGTTTAAAAATAATAGAATATGAGAAAGAATTTTGGAGTGAAAACATGGCTTTATCCTATGCCTGTGTTAATTGTTGCCGCTTATGACGAGAATGGCGAACCTAACGTGATGAATGCGGCTTGGGGCGGCATTCACACCGATAATATGGTAGGTATATGCCTTTCTGGCAATCATAAGACGACGAAGAATATTCTTGCTACAAAAGCCTTTACTGTGAGTATGGCTACTAAATCACAAGTTGTGGCGTGCGATTATGTTGGTCTAGTGTCGGGTAATAATGTGCCTGATAAGTTCAAGAAAGCAGGCTTTCATGCTGTGAAATCAGCTATTGTCAACGCTCCGATTATAGAGGAACTTCCAATGGCATTGGAGTGTGAATTGGTGTCATACGACGAGGATTCTTGCCACATGGTGGGTCGCATAGTCAACATTTCCGCTAATGAGTCGGTTCTCGATGGAAATGGAATGATTGATATAAGTAAGTTACAACCTATTATTTATGATTCGGTAACTCATGATTATTTGGTTGTAGGGGAGAAAGTTGCGAAGGCGTTCTCAGTGGGTAAGCAACTGAAATAATAGCTCAGAGTAATATTATAGGTGTAGATGAAGCGGATAGGCATTTTGTCGGACACACACTCGTTCTGGGACGATAAATACGTTCACTATTTCACCGGGTGCGATGAGATTTGGCATGCTGGTGATATAGGGGCTGAAGATGTCGTCAATCGTCTTGAGCAGATTGCTCCAGTGAGAGCTGTCTATGGCAATTGTGACGGAGGCATGATGCGGCGTAGGTTTAAGGAGGTAGAATGTTTCGCTGTGGAAGGTGTGAAAGTGTGGATGACACACATCGGCGGTTATCCGGGCAAGTATGCCCCTGGGGTTAAGTCTGTGCTTATGGGCGAACGCCCTAAACTGATGGTGTGCGGGCATTCTCACATATTGAAAATAATGCCCGATAGATTGTTGGACTTGCTGCACATCAATCCGGGTGCTGCCGGCAAGCAGGGATGGCAAGTCGTGCGAACTCTTGTAATCCTCACCCTTGATGATGGTACCATAAAGGATTGCGAAGTGATAGAATTAGGAAACAGATAAATATATAACTATATGGAAAAAAGAAATATAATAACGCTAGTTTTAGCGGTTTTTGTACTGTCGGCTCTTTTCACATCATGTAAAACCAGCGAGAAGAATTATAAAGAGGCATACGACATAGCCGTAAGTAAGCAAAGAGGCGGTGTGGACAATAAGTATAGCGCTTTTATCGAGAGAGAGAAGCGATTGAGAGAAGTGACTGTTGTGGGAGGCGATTCCGTGCGTGTGGTGTCGCAGTATGTTAAGCCTATGGATGGAGAAACCGCTAAAATATACAAATATGGTGTTGCTATCGGTGAGTATAAGCAGATGTTTAATGCCACTTCTTACCGTGATCGCATACACGTAGCAACTGGCGACAATACAGCCTATATCGTTGTGGGGCAAGAGAAAAACTATATTGTTGTATATAAAGGTTTTGACACCAAGGAGGAAGCTGCCGCCTATATAAAAGATAAGAGCAATTTCAAGATAGCTATACCTAAGACTGGTGTGTGGATTCTTGAATGTATTGATAAATGACCCGAAACGAAAGCGATTTAGAGGCGTTGCGGCTCGGTTGGAAGCTCGGCTTCGGCGATGATGACGAGTTTGTTGATTATTTCTTTACTCGTTACGACAGTGAGGAAACATGCATTGTGCGGCGTAATCATGCGGGCGTGATTGTGTCGCAGATGCATTATTTCATTTTTTATGATTGCGAGTGCCAGTCGCAAGCGGCATATATTTACGGAGTTACGACATTAAGCGAGTATCGGGGTCAAGGGCTTGCTGCCGATATGATAAGGGAGGCTGTGGCGACTTTGCGTGATAGGGGTGTGGCTTATGCGGTCCTAATAGCTCAAGAGCCTGCCTTGCGGGAGTGGTATAAGTCGTTGGGCTTCCGGCTCATGCCCCATGTGCTGGAAATAATGGGAAAGCAGGACGGATGCAATTTTGCGACGGAAGATGTATCGCTCAATAAAGGAATGTATTATATCCTTGATGACGAAGTAGAACGATTTACGAGAAAAATAGAGATAAGCTACAGTCAGTATATATAGTTTGTGCTGATTACTTGAAACTCTGTACGCCGGTTGATTTGGTCGGCTGCTGCTTGGTCTTCCTCGCTCAATCCCTCTATAAATTCTTCGGTCAGCGTGTCGCCTTCCTTGAATTGCGGATAAAGTCGAGCGATACGCTTGGTAACGGTTTTAGGTCGAGTTTTTCCATAGCCTTTGTGCTTTAGCCTATCGGTCTGTATACCTTGAGATATGAGATAATCCACCACCGATTTCGCTCGTCGATCACTAAGCGCGTTGTTGTATTTGTCCGAACCTATGCGGTCGGTGTGCGATGACATTTCTATAGCCACGTGCGGGTTGTCTTTGAGCAGTTGAGCCATTTCGTCAAGAGCTTGTTTAGACTCGTCGCGAAGCACAGCTTTGTCGAAGTCATAGAATATATTTTCCACCACTTGAGGCTTTTCTATAGAAGCAAGAATGAAATCTACGCTATACTCAGCATCTTCTTCGGTGCTGTCGCTCACAAATTCTTGTTTGCCGTTCAAATAGTTCTTAGCTCCAGCCAGCATCACGTATTTCACTCCTCTTTGCAATTTGAAGCGGAATGTGCCGTCGGGCTTGCCCATAGCTTTTTGGTTAGAGCCGTCATCACCCACTATGCGTATGATTGCGTTAGGCACAGGCTCTTCGTCTTTGTCTAGCACCGAGCCCGAAATCCATATTTGAAGGTCGGGCAGCACGAAGCTGTAAATGTGGTCATAACCTCTAGCATCGTTACGGTTGGAACTGAAAAATCCCGATTCATCCTTTGCGAACGTTATGCCGAAATCATCACCTGCCGAGTTGATAGGTGCCCCCATATTTACTATGTTCCATCCTCCTGACGGTGTGAGCTCTGCACGGAACAAGTCAAGTCCTCCCATGCCTGCATGTCCGTCGCTAGCGAAATACAGCAAGCTGTCGGTTCGTATGTATGGGAATCTTTCGTCGCCCGATGTGTTGATTATGTCGCCTAGGTTCTCAAGTGAGCCTACTCTTTCTTTCAAGTTGATACGCCACAAGTCCTTGCCGCCTTGTCCGCCAGGCATGTCGCTTGTGAAGTAAAGCCAATTTCCATCAGGACTTACGGCTGGATCTCCGTATGCCGATATGGTGTCGGCAGTAATCTCAAGTTTCACCGGAGCGCTCCATTTCGCTTCCGAGCGCTGCGATGTGTATATTTCCACTGAAGTGCTTGCGTTAGGCTCTCTTCTTGCTTTAGCCAGATACATGGTAGATCCGTCGGGTGAGAAGCTCACGATTCCTTCATCCAGCTCGCTGTTCAACTCGCCTTCTACGGATTCTGGGCGTTGCCATGCTCCTTTTTCGTTCTTTTTTGAGAAGAAAATATCGCTGTTTTTAGTTCCGGTAATCTCACTTTTCTTCGTTCCCATAGATTTTTCGGTAGACGAAGTGAAATATATCTGGTCGTAATCGCCACCAGGAATATACATAGGTGCGAAATCGGCACGACGTGAATTGAACAATTTGGCGTTCTTAACGATGTAGCGTGTAGGTGTTTCTTTCCATTTTAGGGCAAGTTGGCAACCTCGTTTTCCGTCTACAGCCTCTTTTGATTTAGGCACGAGCTCCAAATATTTATCATAGCTTTTCAATGCTGCTGCATATTTGCCTTCTTGGTGCTGTGATTGAGCTAGATACAAATAAGCCGTGCTGTCGGGATAATTGTATCTGATTGCGTTCTGGTAGGCAGCGGCAGCACGTGCCGACATGTTTATTTTACGGTAACATTCACCCATCTTGAAAGCTATAACGCCACGAGTAGGGTGTTCCTCCCGCTTGGTCATCTTGTTGTATACTTTGCGGTAGGTGTTGGCTGCGTCGTAGTATTCACCGCGCTCCATCTGTTCATCGGCAACGCTAAGTTTTGCTCCGCCGCATCCCGATAATGCTATGCACGCTACTGCCAACAAGGCGAATATTATGTAAAAATGCTTTTTCATCATTATATAATCAACGTTTTCAGTTAATTATTATTGTGTGAGTTATCTTAGAAGCAACGAGCTGTCGCCGTAGCTTAGAAAACGGTAATCGTGCGATAGAGCGTGATTGTAGATCTCCTCCCAATCGCCGTCGACAAATGCTGAAACCAGCAGCAACAGCGTGGATTGCGGTTGGTGGAAATTGGTAATCATGCCGCTTATGATGCGGAATTTGAACGAGGGTGCAATCATAATCTGCGTACTTCCTATGTATTGGTCAAGACCGTGGCGGTCTAGGTGGTCTACTATGGCTTTTAACGCATCTTTGGTGCAAATGTCATAATCTTGCTCGTATGGCATCCATTGTTTCACACTTAGATCTTCTTCTCTGGCTTCGGGATTTTTTATAAGTGTGATACCTATATAATAAAGACTTTCTAGAGTACGTACCGAGGTAGTGCCTACAGCGACAACAGGTCCTTCGGCGTTAATCAGGTCGGTGAGCAGGTTGCGTTCCACCGATATAAATTCGGTGTGCATGCTGTGTTCGCCTATGTTGTCGCTTTTAACTGGTTGGAACGTTCCAGCCCCGACATGCAGGGTAAGTTCCCTTCTCTTGATTCCCTTTTTGTCGCATTCGGCAAGCACTTCATCTGTGAAATGCAGTCCAGCCGTAGGTGCGGCAACGCTGCCTTCTATGTGGGAATAGACTGTTTGGTAGTCGGTTGAGTCGGAATCTTCGGTGTTTCTGTTGAGGTAGGGGGGGATAGGAATCTCTCCGATGGCTTCTAGGATTGAGGCAAATGTAACGTTTCCGTTCCATGCGAAGGTTATCTCAAAAGCGTTGCCCTTTTGTTCGCCACGTGCGGCAGTGAGCGTAACCTCATTCCCATCAACGTTAAGGCATTGAGCCAATTCTCCCGATTTCCATCGTTTTGAGTTGCCCACGAAGCATAGCCACCTACATTCGCTGGTTGTCTGGAAGGCTTGGGCATAATCTCTAGGCGATATAGGCTCTAGGCAGAATATTTCGATTGTGGCTCCACCATTAAGCTTTCTGAAACGTAGCCGCGCGTTAATCACTCTAGTGTTGTTGTACACCAGCATAGCATTTTCGGGTAGCAGGTCTGGCACTTCGTAGAAATGCCTGTCACTTATGGCTCGGCCTTTGTAAAGCAACAGTTTGCATTGCTCTCGTTGTGCTATGGGGTGCTTTGCTATTCGTTCATCGGGAAGCGGGTAGTTAAACTCTTTAATTTGTATATTTCGAATGTCCTCAAACATATTTTACATATAGGTATATATTAATCAATGTGCAAAGATACATAATTTCTTAGGCATAGGATAACAGAAATCTTATTTGTTGGAGTTAACTTAGTTTAACTAGCTGTAGGGTTTGTTGATGTAGTTATTTGCATAAATTTGCATACATCAAAAAGATAAATGCCGGTTAAAGCACCAGATGCTTTGTCGGTTAAAAGCATTTTATATTAACGTCTATTGTATTTTAGAGAACGGATGAAATTTAAATATTTTGTTTCGGTAATACCTTTATTAACGTTTTTGATATCGCTAAATTCGTGTAGTGACGATACCGAGTTTAACACAAATCACAAGTCTAATTTTATTGGCTTTAGTGTAGTCCCCGAACAGAATTGGAATGTGGGTACTGCTGGGGCTAGGTCGTATGACCCGCTAGATTTCGTCGTGGATGGCTTGGAAGATACTATTTACTTGCATTGCGAGGTCGTGGATAGTATTGTGCCTATGGCTAAGAAGAATAGCGATGAACAGGTGAGCCGTTCCACTCCAGTCAAGCCTAATGCTGGCGACAAGGAAGATTCTGGTAATTTTGCCGATGTTCATAAGTCGTTCGGCGTGTCGGCTTATGTGGGCGATGTGCTTTATATGGGCGATTTGGAAGTTGAGTCTAGCGGTGATATATGGGCAACCAAGCAAACCTATTTTTGGCCTGCCGATGCGGTGAACTTCTATGCCTACGCTCCATATTATGCTAATGGCGACGAGAACGCTGGTAAAACCTTTACTGCCTCTGGTAATACTGTTAATTCTTATAACGGAAGCGAGATAGAGTTTACATATACAGTGCCTAAGGGTGTAGGTGGAGAGAATAAGGATGCCGAAGCTCAACCCGACTTGATGTTTGCTGGCAAGATAGGTTGTACTCGTCCTGACGATGG
The DNA here is from genome assembly GCA_964606575.1 of uncultured Muribaculaceae bacterium. Lineage (GTDB taxonomy): Bacteria > Bacteroidota > Bacteroidia > Bacteroidales > Muribaculaceae > RGIG4576. The sequence continues at coordinate 7,101 of CAZSHA010000057.1, forward strand.
CACTCAACCGCTTAATTTTGCACATGCTATGGCTGCGGTGCAATTCCAAGTGAAGAATATTATAGGATGTACTATCAATAGCATAACCATTAAGAATGTGTATGGCTCGTATACATGTGTCTATGATGTTGAGGCTGGTACGTTCATTGTGAAGGAATATATTGGTGATGCAGATAAAAGCTATACTCAGAATATCGGTATCAAAGTAGAAGAAGAAAATGACGGAAACATAACACCTATTACTAATCAGACAGGCTACGAAACGCACACTTTTATGATGTTGCCGCAAACTCTTGCATCTACAGTAGAGGTGGAAGTGAATCTTACAGTTGATGGCACTACAACTCCTGTCACTATCAGCGGAAGCATAGGCGGAAACGATGCGTCTGGCAATCCTAAGACTTGGGAAGCGGGCAAGACCTATATTTATACTATATCCAATGAGGTTACTAACTGGACTTACGTGTTTGACGTTACACCTAGCATAACGATACCCTTCTACGGTATTAAGGATAATGGCTCTTATAGTGTCACCAGCTATAAGCAGGGAACTAGAGCGGGACAGACTATAATAGAGCCAGTGGAATGGGAAGTGGTGTCATATAATGACGGAGTTACTGAGAAACCGTCTTGGCTTGACCAGTTCACATCGAGCGGAAGCGGTGTGAGCGATGCCAACTCTAGTGAAACTTATAACTATGCGGCACTAGCTTGTCCTATCGCATCATCTACATCGCATACAAACTTGGTGGCTAATGCAGTTAGAGGTTCGGTCGAATCACCTTTTAACTTATCAAATCCTACAGATCAAACATCTACCGAGCCTAAACATACGGCTAATTGCTATATTGTGAATGCTCCAGGATATTATAAGTTGCCTCTAATTTATGGTAACGGATATAATAATCCATTGGCATATAATCCCTATGCTACAGATTCAAAATCTACCAATACGTATACAACTAGTGGCGAGGAAGTGAAAGATAATGTGGTTGAATCTAGCAAACGCACGGTGTCCGTAGATGTTTACGCTTTGGGTTCGTTTAAAGATCATAATGACACTGATATCACATCCCCTTGGATTGTAAATACCAATGGTCGTGGTGGTAAATACACTCCGGCATCGGCATGTATAGTGTGGCAAGATGAGCCAAGATTGTTGACCGATGTTAAGTTGAGCAGTACTCAAGATTATATAGAGTTCACCGTTCTTGCCGACCACATTTGTGAGGGAAATGCAGTAATTGCAGTCAAGGATGCCGGTGGTAATATAATGTGGAGTTGGCATATTTGGGTGTCGGATATAGCTATAACTCCTCATATGGATTCTAGCATGAATATGCCTGAATGGAATTATCAGAATAATATATGGTATATTTATATTGAAGGTGCTTATAGAACATTCTATTTGCAAAAAGATGGTCAAGTTTCGGTAGATGCTAATATGGCTTATGCAAAAGGATTGGGTTTTTGTGACGGAGAAACAAAAACTTATAGTAGAACGCTGAATATCATTTTCCGTCAGAAGGAGAATGGTGCTCAAGTGGGCAACACAAAGACAATGGCGGTAACACAGTCGGGAACGGTAAATATGGAAGATAACGCTTGCTATTATCAATGGGGACGTAAAGACCCTATGTTGCCGGCTACATCTACAGGTGATAAACCCTATTATGTCGATGATAGCGATAGAACTCAGAAGACAGAGATAAAAACCTTGAAAGGTCCAGTTTCTTTAGGCACAGCGATTAAGAATCCTGATAAGTTTATAACTGGTTATGAGTTTTCGGCTACATCAACTGGTTTGGGGATTAAAAATTGGTGTGAAAAGATTTATACCAATCTATGGAATGCTAAGAATACTTGGATTCCAAATGATATATATGATTATAGTGTTGGGTCTAAAGAACTTCTTGAAAATATCATAAATGGGACAATGACAGTGAAGACTGTATATGATCCATGTGAAGTGGGCTACGAGTTGCCGAGACATGACGTGTGGACTGGATATACATCAACTGGTTCAGTCGTTAATGGAGGAACTTCTGGTCATGATGGACTATTGAGTTTAGCAAATATAAAAGATTGGTACGAAGTTGATAAAGGTTATGGTCAAGCTAAAGGTTATGCGTTCTATCTAGAACCTAATGGAGATACCTATACCATCTTTATTCAGGCATTGGGCGTGAGGCGTCCACATATAGTTCCTTCTGAATATGGGAATATGGCAAATGCGTTGACATCTTCTATAATATGCATGGAATGGCAAAAAAATGACGGTACGGGTATGAACAACTATTATCGCATGGAGCCCAGCCGATTATTTACTCAACGTTCTATCAATAGCGTGCGTCCTATATCAACAAGTACTTTTGATTTAGGTTTTACGGTGATACCAGCCAGAATTGGTGCAAATCCAACTCAACAGTGTGATGCTGATATCGAACAAATTTTCTAAGCAACATATAATCAAAATAAATAATAATAGACGTTGTGGGAGCTGACTGTGAAGTTCGCTCCCAGTTTTTTTGTCCTTTTGGGAAGCAGAGAATAATTTTATAAGAAAATTTTAAACGGCTTCTAAATAGTTTCTAATATAAAGTGCTAACTTTGTGATATTAATACTAATTTCGTTAATGATAGAACGCATTATAATTATTGATAATGTAGACCCTGTAATCTTCTATGGGGTGAACAATTCCAATATACAGCTGATAAGAAACTTGTTTCCTAAATTACGCCTTGCCGCCCGCGGCAACGTGATAAAGGTGATCGGCGATGACTCGGAAACATCGGATTTCGAATGTAAAGTGAAAAAACTTGCCGACTATTGCGCAAAGTATAACCAACTTCCAGAGGATGTAATCATCGACACCATAAAAGGAGCACCGCCCAAGGAATTGAAGATGGACGATGTGATAATCTATGGCGTGAACGGAAAGCCTATATCGGGCAGAACCCCTAATCAGCAGTTGCTGGTGAAGACGTTCCAAAAGAACGATTTGACATTTGCGTTAGGTCCTGCGGGAACTGGAAAGACTTACGTGGCGATAGCCCTTGCGGTGCGTGCCTTGAAGAATAAGGAAGTGAAGAAAATTATACTTTCGCGCCCAGCGGTAGAGGCTGGCGAAAAGTTGGGATTCTTGCCGGGCGATATGAAGGACAAGATTGATCCTTATCTGCAACCTCTATATGATGCCTTAGAGGACATGATACCAGCCAGCAAGCTAAAGGAATATATGGAAACCAACGTTATCCAGATAGCTCCGCTTGCTTTCATGCGAGGCAGAACGCTTAACGAGGCAGTTATCGTGCTTGACGAGGCACAGAACACGACCACCCACCAAATAAAAATGTTCCTTACACGCTTGGGTATGGGTGCAAAGATGATAATAACTGGCGACATGACACAGATAGACCTTCCGCACTCGGTGCAATCGGGATTGATTCAGGCTATGCGTATTCTGCGTGATGTGCCGGGTATAGGCAAAGTGGAGTTCGGAAAGAAAGATATTGTGCGTCATCAGCTTGTGCAACGCATCGTAGAGGCATACGAGAAATATGACGAGCAAGCGCGTGCCGACCGCAAAGCCGAAAAGGATGTGATTCAAAAAACTGAAGAAAATAATAACAAAATATAAGAGTTTATGGCAAAGACATTGGTAAACACTGATTTTAATTTTAAAGGACAAAAGAGCGTATATCACGGCAAAGTGCGTGATGTGTATGATATAAATGATGACTTGCTGGTGATGGTGGCAACCGACCGTATATCGGCATTTGACGTAATTTTGCCTAAAGGCATTCCTTTCAAGGGACAAGTGCTTAACCAGATTGCGGCCTCATTCCTAGATGCTACAGCCGACATCGTTCCTAATTGGAAACTGGCAACTCCAGACCCTATGGTAACTGTGGGATTGAAGTGCGAGGGCTTCAAAGTGGAGATGATTATCCGTGGTTACCTAACTGGCAGCGCATGGAGAGAATACGCATCGGGCGTTCGTGAGATTTGCGGTGTGAAACTTCCTGATGGAATGAAAGAAAACCAACGCTTCCCAGAGCCTATAATCACTCCGACAACCAAGGCTGATGCCGGTCACGACGAAAATATATCGAAAGAGGAAATAATAGCTCAAGGTATAGTGTCAGCCGAAGATTATGAGGAGGTGGAGAAGTACACTAGGGCTTTGTTTGCGCGTGGAACTGAGATTGCCGCTAAAAAAGGCTTAATCTTGGTTGATACAAAATACGAGTTCGGCAAGCGTGACGGAAAAGTTATCTTGATGGACGAAATTCACACTCCAGACTCATCACGTTATTTCTATGCTGCCGATTATGAGAAGCGTTTTGAAGCTGGCGAGCCTCAATTGCAACTTTCAAAGGAATTTGTACGCCAATGGCTTATAGACCACGATTTCATGGGCAAGGAAGGTCAACAAGTTCCTGAAATGACCGATGAATATTGCAACTCGGTATCGGAGCGTTACATCGAGCTGTATGAGCATATCGTGGGCGATAAGTTTCAAAAGGCTGAAGACGATGACATAAATGCCCGCATCGAGAAGAATGTATCAGACTATCTTAACAGTTTGTAGTTTGTTGCTGGAAGATGAACTATAAGGCAGAAGAGGTAAGACCGTATAACGAAGAGGAAAGCAAGGCTGGGCAAGTGCGGCAGATGTTCAACTCTATCGCGCCTGCCTACGACTTTATGAATAGGGCGATGACTTTCGGCATCGACCGCTTGTGGCGTAAGAAGGCTGTGAAGATGGTGGGGAAATATCACCCGATGACGGTGCTTGATGTGGCTACGGGGACAGGCGACTTGGCTTTGCAGATTTTTGACTTGTTGTATCCGCAACATATAACTGGTATAGACCTATCGGCTGGTATGCTCGAAATAGGTAAGAAGAAAGTTGCCGAGCGAGGGCTTACCAACCAGATTACGCTAGAAGAGGGTGATTGCCTTAAGATGCGATTTCCTGACGGCAAGTTTAATGCCGTGACGGTGGCATACGGTGTGCGTAATTTCGAGCATCTACAACAAGGTTATGCCGAGATGTACCGTGTACTAGCTAGTGGCGGCGTGTTGTGCGTCATCGAATTATCGACACCTACCAATCCTATAATAAAGGCGTTCTATAAACTATACACACGGACGCTGATTCCGCTAGTGGGCAGAATGGTGTCGAAAGACACAAGAGCTTACAGCTATCTGCCCGAAAGCATAGCCGCAGTAGCACAGGGCGACGAGATGCTTGAGATTATGCGTAAAGCGGGTTTTGTGAATTGTCGTTTTAAACCTCTTACATTCGGAACTTGTACTATATATATGGGTGAAAAGGTTTAATTTTTATAAACGAACCAAAATATTCACCTTTTTGAAATATATAAAACTGTAGAATTAACTAAATTTGTGTCTGTGATATAAATAGAAAATGATTCACTAAAAAATAAAAAGATTATGGCTGGAATAAGTTGTATAGGTATATTGACTTCGGGCGGTGATGCTCCGGGTATGAATGCGGCGATACGTGCGGTGACCCGTGCGGCTATATATGCCGGTTTTAAGGTTAAGGGAATATATCGTGGTTATAGAGGACTTATAACTGGCGAGATTGTGGAATTTAAGACACAGAACGTGTCGAATATAATACAGGCTGGCGGTACGATACTAAAGACGGCTCGTTGCAAGGAGTTCCAAACACCTGAAGGTCGCCAACAGGCTTACGAGATGCTGAAAAAAGAGGGTATAGATGCCTTGGTGGTGATAGGCGGCGACGGCTCGTTGACTGGTGCGAGAGTGTTTGCTACCGAGTTCAATTTCCCTATAGTGGGACTTCCTGGAACTATTGACAACGACCTCTATGGAACCGACCGCACAATAGGTTATGATACTGCGTTGAACACCATAATGGAGTGCGTGGACAAGATACGTGACACGGCTACATCACACGAACGCTTGTTCTTCATAGAGGTGATGGGTCGTGATGCTGGTTTCCTTGCTCTTAACGGCGCTATCGCATCGGGTGCTGAGGCTGCTATTATCCCTGAAATATCTACTGAGGTCGACCAATTGAGCGACCTTATATCCAACGGTTTCCGCAAGAGTAAGAACTCTTCTATCGTGCTAGTGGCAGAGAGTCCAGTGACAGGTGGAGCTATGGGTATGGCAGAACGTGTGAAGAATGAGTATCCGCAATATGACGTGCGTGTGACTATCCTAGGCCACTTGCAACGAGGCGGTTCGCCAACTGCCGCCGACCGCATTTTGGCATCACGCATGGGTGCAGCTGCAGTAGATGCCTTGCTAGAGGATCAACGCAACGTGATGATTGGAATACGCAACGATGAAATCGTGTATGTTCCATTCTCTAAGGCTATCAAGAACGACAAGCCTATAAACCGTGAATTGCTTAACACGCTACGTCGCTTGTCGATTTAAGGCGTTGATTAGAAACAACATATTACAAGAACTGATGTCATTAAGGACTTCTTTTGCCCTTAATGACATTCGTGTTAAAAAAGAGGAATATGATGAGTGATGTTGAGTTTGAACAGCTAAGGGTGTTTTTGGATAGAGAGGCGGCACGCATAAATCATCCAGATTTTATATTTAATGACCCTGTGCAATTTCCAAGGCGATTTGAGAGGTTGCAAGATATAGAGGTTGTGGCGTTCTTATCGGCTACTATCGCATGGGGCAAACGCAAGATGATTTGCGACAATTGCGAGAAGATGCTCCGCATAATGGATAACGCTCCTTATGACTATGTGATGGAGGAGGCATACGAGAACCTTCCTGATATAAATATACACCGTACATTTTTTGCGAAAAATTTCAAATACATGCTTCGTGGATTCCGCAGCATATTCAAGCAATACGGCTCTTTGAATAGTTTTGCTAAGTCGGTGAACGCTGGCGGTCAGGAAATGCCGTCGTGGCACTTGGTGGAATGTATGCAGAGTGTGTTCTTGGAGGCTAACGGTGGGGCAACTGATTCGCAGTGCTTGCCTACGCAATTGAAAAACACGGCGTTGAAGCGGGTGAATATGGCTTTGCGGTGGCTGGTAAGGAATGACGGAATAGTGGATTTGGGCGTGTGGGACTGCATAAAGCCGTCGCAACTGTATATACCTGTTGACGTGCATGTGGGCGATACCGCAAGAGCTTTGGGCATGATAGAGCGTAAGGCTAACGACCGTCGCACTGTTGTGGAAATCACTGATATATTGAAGCGTATGCGACCAGACGATCCAGTTGTGTATGATTTCGCCTTGTTCGGGATAGGCATAGGTGATAAATACCTTAAGCCAAGTCTTTAATTTTGTAAGCGGTTTACTTTACTACCTTTTGGAATGCGAGTCTTGTGGTTCCGTTGTGGCAATATATAGTTCCGCATGGGATGAAGCCATAGCGTAAGATTCCACGTTGCATCACCTCGTTTTCATGGTGGGTGTCGACCCTGATGTTATTGATTTTGGAAAAGCAGTAATCGAAACAAGCATCGGCAATGCCTTTATATTCCCCAGATGAAGCTAGGCGGTGAATCACGCCGTATGGGTCATCGTTCAACCAGTCGCCGCCTTCGATAACAGCGTAAGTGTCGTCTATTCCAATCCGAAACATAAAAGCCCCTATTATTTTGCCGTCGTCGGTGGTGATGGCATAATGGTTGCCGGCCTCTATGTCTAGGCTGATGTCGTGTGCCGACGGATAGCCGTCGACCCACTGGTTAGGGTTGCCCGAATTTTTCATGAAGTTCCTTGCGTTGTCGTAAATTTTCATCAACGCTGGCAAATCCTCAAAGTTACTTTTCCTTATTTTCATAGCATCCTTTACATCATCCTAAAAATCCTCGATAAAGATACAACAAAAACAAGAAAATAACTATTTCTTATAACACCACTTTCGTGGTTTTTCCGCCTTGCTTCTTGATGAAGACTCCATTAGCCGGATTCTCCACCTTCACACCCTGCAAGTTGTAATACTCCGCAGCCTCTCCATCATCACCCAAGACATGGTCAACCCCAGATGCTGACAATGGCAGCAAATTCAAATCTTTCCAATAAGAAGATGCTTTATACTGTCTAATATGCAAAAAGTAGGCTATTAGCCCGATTAATCGGGCTAATAGTGTCG
>CAZSHA010000058.1:0-14928 GCA_964606575.1 uncultured Muribaculaceae bacterium
AATATTTATTCTTGATTTGCCATATCTAACAACCAGAAATATCCGCTGACCCGTTTTCGCTATCGCTCAACCGCACAGTTATTATTTCGCTCCGCTTTCATGTGCTTCGCACACAATGCCCTGCAACACAACGCATCCTATCTACATAGTCCTAGCAATGAGGATTTGGTCACACATCACGCACGGTCACCCTACACATAACTTCACTTTGAGGGATTTTACTATATCTCGGAACAAAATTCGTGATGGCTTATAAAACATTTTACTAACTTTGTAGCGAACTTGCCTTTGGTGTACTCGCATGACACCTTCCCGCTTATGCCCATTTGGGCATGGCGACGATTGAGACAAGACGGTTTAATTAACATGATGTTTAACTTTTAAAAAACCTATATAATACGAAACAGACAGTGATTTAGCTCATTCTGAGAACAAAAGTCTGGTGGGCTTTGTTCTTGAACAGAAAACGTAAATCAGTAATAATATGGAAAAAGCCGCTCGCTTTCCAGTTTCTTATAATGGAGCTTTTGCTTCTTGTTCTCTACCTCTGAAACCGCCAATTTCGACACCGAGAATAAGCAAGACAAGAGTTTGCGTCCTTTGTAGGATGTAAATTGTTTGTGCTTATGGGTGTGAGGTTACTTGGCGGTACCTAGAGGTTGATAAGCGAACAAAAACAGTTTACGTCCTTTCTGTTTTTTTTAACCACAAAACGCCAAGTAAAAAAATTAATTTACACACTCAAAAACAGAAAAACAAATGAAAAAAACAAACTTACTGATTGCCTTTATGCTATTGCTAAGCGCAACCGTTTCATCGTGGGCAGCCGAGCGGGTAGCCCCAACATTGCCCGAGTTTGCAACACTTGAGGCTGGTAAAGAATACTACCTTTACAACGTAGGCTCCGGCACATTCTTGAGCAAGTCTAGCAGCACTCCTAAAATGGACTCTTACGGTTCTAAAGTATTGGTGGGAGAAGTGAGCGAGAAAGGTTTCTACATCCAGTACACCGACGACAGCCGTTATCTTTACACTTCTAGCAGTATAGGTATTACTTCCTCTTTGGGTAACACTTCTTATTATGCCGTGAATGATTCGCTAGGCGGCTACACCATCCAATGTGCCGAAGTGAACACGAGCTATTATAATGCCGAACAATTCCTAGGCGTTGCCGATGCCGCAATTTCATCCACATTGACCGAAGGAAATATCGTGTGGCAATTTATGGATGTGGAAAAGGCTGAACGCTACTTCGCATTGCATAAGTTGTATACAGCCTTAGAGGCAACTGACGGTACAGCCTTCAATGTGGATAAGTTTGAGGCAATCTATGCCAATAAAGCTAGCACTAACGAAGAGTTGACAGCAGCTGCCACTACTCTTAATGACGCTATGTCGCTCACAACATCCTATACCGCACCCGACTGGGCCGACTTCCCGATGCTACTTGAAACAAATGGATGTGAATGGTCTACTAGTAGTAGTAATATTTATATGTCTAGCACTACCGATATAAGTCTTACTGGTACTGTCACCGTTGATAAGGATGCAACCATAGTTTATAAAGTAAATCCTTTATCTGGTCTTAATTTATGGGTATATATTGATGGTAAACTCGTTAGAAGTGTCAATTACGATGCTTTAAATGAAAGATCTTATACATTTTGCGAACGCATCACTGCCGGCACTCATACTATCCAATTGGTGTTTCCCAACACAAGAGGCAGCGATGCGAGCTTATACATATCAAGCATAGGAGTAGAATACACCCCTACAATCGAAGTCAGTTTATTAGAGCCAGGCTCACTAGGCACAGAGGTGCTATATAACGTAGACCATATCAAGGATGTACGCCGCTTGAAAGTAAAAGGTGAAATGAATAGCGACGACTGGGCTAAGATATCAATGATGACCAGCCTATTCTCACTTGACCTAAGCGAGGCAAAAACCACGGCAATACCATACAGGCAATTCAGTCAAGAATTTCAAGAAGAATGGCCTTTCTTGCATGAAATTAAATTACCAGAAGGACTTACCGATATAGGAGATGAAGCTTTCTATGGCTCTAATATTGACAACATCATATTCCCTTCAACTTTGAAAACGATAGGTAAAGAAGCTTTTTATAGATCATTGATAGAAGAAGCTATTTTGCCTGACAGCATGACATCTATTGAACCCTATGCTTTTAGACGATGCAAAAACTTGATAACTGTTCATTACCCTAAGGGGGTAAATTATGTGCCTGAGTATTGTTTTAACGAGTGCTTTCATTTGAAAAACCTCCAACTTCAAGAAGGGTTAACCCATATAAATAATTATGCTTTCTCAAGCACTTATAACTACAATCCTCGATTCCCAAAATCCTTAACACATATCGGAAACCATGCTTTTAACGATTCCCGCATTGACTCGTTGATTTTATATCCATCTACAACATCTATCGGTTCTTACGCTTTTGAACAATGCGTTAGCTTAGTTTATGCAGAGTTCCCAACTTCTTATTCTATTATAAATGGTTCCGCGATTTTAAGAAATTGCCGTTCTTTAAAAGAAGTAGTATTCAAATCACCAACGGTTGTTACAGGCTCCGGCAAAGATAGATTCTTTGAATATGGTCCTACAGATATTACAATCAAAGTACCTTCATTCCTTGTGAACGCCTATAAGCTGGACGAATACTGGTACAACTATAATATCGAGGGATTCAGCACTGCCGATATTAAGGACTGGGTTATCTCTCAACCTCTTGTGCTTAACGCTCGTGAACGCTTCGAAGGCAAGCCAAACCTGACAATATCAGGTTCCGGATCATTGAAGATAAACGGAGAAGACGAAATGACAATCGACAGCCTGACAATAATTAGCGGCACAAAATTCATAAGCAATTGCGACAACATTTCAATAGACGGCAAATTAACACACAATTATTACACTAGTGCTAATTATTGGTATTTTGTGAGTATGCCTTTCGATTTTATAGTGGGCGAAATCACCGCAGGCAATAATGCGAAATATGCTATCCGATACTACGACGGAGCGGCTAGAGCTGCAAACGGAACCGGTGGGAGTTGGAAGAATTTTGCGGCAACCGACACCGTAAAAGCCGGCACAGGCTTCATTTTCTGCACAAGCGTAGATTCTTATCTCACATTCACATCGCTTGAGAACGAAAGCAAGCAATATGTGGTTTCTAATGAGGAATTTGTTAAGGCGCTTGATGCCAACGTATCAGAAACCGCATCTAATAGCGGCTGGAACTTGGTAGGTAACCCTTGGCAAGCATACTATAATATCCACATCTTGAATTTCACTGCTCCTATCACCACTTGGAGTGTAACGAATAAGACTTATTCGGCTTATTCTATTATAGATGATGATTATGCTATTGAGCCAAACCAAGCATTCTTCGTGCAATGTCCTGACGAGGTCGTTTCTATATCGTTCCCTGTAGGCGGTCGCCAGTTAACCAGCGAAATCACAACCCAACAAGGCACTACCACTCAAGCTAGGGAATTGGGTATCATCGACCGTCAACTAGTTGACATAGCATTGACATCCAACGGATTGACCGACAAGACACGTATAGTATTCAACGATGCGGCAGCTATGGCTTACGAGCCGGCTTGCGATGCCAGCAAGTTCTTCACTATGGAGAGCGGCGTATCTCAAGTGTACACTATCGACAACGAGGGCAACAACTACTCAATCAACGAACGTCCTGAAACCGACGGCGTGGTGAAAGTGGGAGTGATGATCGCCACAAGCGGCAAACACACATTCTCATTGCAACGCAACAAGGCTGAAAGCGTGGTGCTAGTTGACCAAGCGACCGGCGTTTCTCACGACCTAATGGCAAGCGACTATGAGTTCTCTGCCGAAGCAGGCACTTACAACGACCGCTTCGTGTTGAACATCAAGAAAGCTCCCGGCACAACAGGTATAGACAACGCCGCAGCTGACAATGTGAGCGTTACGGCAGTAGAAGGCGGAATTGAAATTGCGGGTGTCCTAGGAACAGTGAACGTATACAGCGTTGATGGACGTTTAGCCGCTACCATAGAGGCTGACGGCACAGCCGCAACAGTGAGCCTTGATAATGGCGTATATATTGTGAAAGCTGCTAATAAGACAGCTAAGGTGGTAGTAAAATAATATTGCGAGGACATGAAAAGAATCAGATATTTGTCTTTGTTGACGATGCTGCTTTTCAGTGTCGTAGCATGGGGACAAGATGAATTCAATCCGGCCAGCCCGGCTGAGCCGGGAGCTCCGGCATCGAAGCTCACCGTAAAGGCAGAGCCTTCGGATGGGGGATCGGTATCGGGCGGTGGAAAATACACCGCTGGGGCAAACGTTAGCTTAAGGGCTACAAGCAAGACTGGATACGTATTTGTCAACTGGACAAATGCCGATGGCGATGTGGTGTCGACAACGTCTTCATTCACTCATGTGAAAGGCGAAAAGGATGAGGAGTTTACGGCACACTTCGAGTATATTCCAAGTTCTCCGTCAGAGCCTAAAGAACCGTCGTTGACACAATACTTCCGTTTAAGCCTTGTCGCTGATGACGGAGGCACGGTGTCGGGCGGTGGAAAATATCTTGCCGGCAAGAGCATAAGAGTTTCGGCATCGTGCAACACCGGATATGACTTTGTGAACTGGACCAACTCCAAAGGCGAAGTGGTGTCGACCAGCAGCTCATTCTATTATACTACAACTGCCGAAAATGAAACGCTGACAGCGCATTTCAACTACAACCCGAGCAGTCCTGGCGAACCGTCAGACCCAATCTTGCGGCACAATATCACCGTCGCAACTGCCGACGGCGGTACGGTGCATGTATCATCCAACCGACTGCTAGAAGGAGCAAGCACCTCAATATGGGCTTACTGCAACAGCGGATATTCATTTGGCGGGTGGTATGTGAACGGAGTGCTGTACACCACATTACCCTCATTTTCATATACTATGGGAAAGGAGAATGTGAAGTTTGAGGCTGTGTTCATCTTCGACCCTGCAAGTCCTAGCGAGCCAGCAATGCCGGAAGATAACAAATATGCCTTCTACTGGATGAACGTGATAGGCAAGCCGGGCGACACGCTTGACGTGCCGTTGTACTTGACAAGCCTAGACAGCTTGTGCGACATGACATTCCAATTGACGTTCTCGCCCGGTCTAATGCCCGACATGGAAGCAATCTACATGTCAAGCAAGGCAGAAGGCTACACCCTCTCGTTCACCGAAACGAGCGACTCTACTTACATGGTGTCGATGATAGGCGGCTCTATACAATCGGGTAACACTAACTTGCTCAAATTCAAAGTTAAGGTTGCCGACGACTGTGCCACAGGAACTAAACGCCAAGTGAAAATCAATCAGGTATCGGTCACCGAGCCTGACGGCGACCACTTGACCGCATCGACCCGAAACGGCTTGATAGCAATCTACAAGAAAGGCGACACCAATGGCGACAACGTGGTGAACGTGACGGATATGATGAACTTGGTTTCTCACTTGCATAAGATGGAAACTGAGGTGTTCATAAAAGAGGTTGCTGACGTGAATGAGGATAGCTCATTAAATGTTACAGATGCTATGGGTATCGTGAATATTCTAATCGAGGAAAAATTAAACAGCGAAACAAAATGAAGAAAGTAATATTTTTATTAGCCGTAATATTGTCGGTATTTACGGCAAGAGCCGAAGACGTGCTTCAAGCTACACCTTTCACAACAACGGCTGGCTTGACAAGCGATGATGCTCAATTCTTCAGCATCGAGATGAACAACAGCTCGGCTGAAATATGGGCGTTAGAGTTTGAAATGGTGCTGCCAAGCGGCATGGCACTAGACTCAACAGGCGGGCTTAATCCTTTTGAACTTGTAGCAGAACGCTGTCCTTATAAAGTAGGACGTGGCGGAGCTATAACGTGGAATCATCAAGTGATATGTACCGAAATCTCTGAAGGCAAGTACTATATCACAGTGACAACAGTAGAAGCAGAACGTTTCATAGGGAACTCAGGCGAGCTACTACGTGCCTACTACTTAACCGATGAAAATATGCAACCGGGAATCTATCCTATTCATATTAAAGGTACGGTACTGGCAATTGACGGAAATGATGACATAAAGCCTGTGGAGTCTACATCCTACTTCGTGGTGGGAGATTCTCCATTGAAAACCGATGCCGAAGTGGACTTGACCGCCTTGAAGGGGTACATTCCTTCTTGGGTGGTGAACAGCATAAACACCGAAACGGCAGAGAACTCATCATTATTGAGCATAGATTTGAGCAACGCCGATGCTCTAGGCGCTGTAGTTGAACCAGCCAACAAGAACGCAGTGTGCTACGTGAAGCCAGAAACTACTTGTGCCGATAGCATAGGCGACTGCACTGCGGTAGTGACCGGCGAAACATTCACATGCGACACATTGAAACTGCATCATGGCAAATATGACTTCTACTTGCCACAAAATGTGCAAGGAACGACAGCAACCTACGACCGTGTGTTCGCCAAGGACGTATGGACTCCTGTGTGCTTCCCTTTTGAGGTTACGGAATCGCAAGTGAACATGTTACGCGAGAAAGGCGTGCAGATAGGTTACATGACCTCGTTTGATGCCTCTGCGGGAACGGTATCGTTCAACGACATCGTGTCGATGAACGCTCACGTGCCTTATATCGTGAAATGCAACGAAAATATGGTACCGTTCGCCGAAATGGAGATTGGCGAGATTATTGCGACTAGCACTGTCACTGCCGAGTTCTCGCTAGATGATGCAAAGATGCTCGGAACTTACAGCACTGCAACAGTGAACTCTAACGACACGCAAAGCGTATATGTGCTGGATGCGGCAACCAACACATTCGTAAAAGCAATAGCCGACACCGAGGTCTTACCGCTAGAAGCATATATCGTCACTGAAGCCGATAATGCGGCAACCACACTCTCAATCGTCTATTCAGAAGAAGTGACTGGAATTGAGGATGTTGCGGCAAACTCAGCGAAAACAGTTGACGTGTACACCATTTTAGGCAGCAAAGTGAAAAGCGGAGTCAGCCTAAACAGTGCTACCGATGGCTTAGAAAAAGGCATCTACATTATAGGCAACAAAAAAGTAGCTATTATGTAATCATTGCCGACACACTTGTTCCGCCCTAAAACTCGTACTTTCGGGGCGGGACAATCTTAAAAAATCAGGCGGAATGTCAATCTCGACACCCCGCCTGAATATTTTTTATAGAAACCCTTAACACCTTCACAGCAACCATTCATAAGCTGGAACGACGTGTATCAGTTTATCGTCTATCGTTAACTCCTCTCGCTGGAAATCTGTTATAAGAAACAATTTATCGCATCGTGTTTCCTTTGAAGCGGTGAGCAATCCCCGCAGCTCACGTTTGCGAGTTTTTTCCTTACTTATATCATAGGACACTTGATATATTTCTTCCACTATACTGCCCCTGCATACCACAAAATCAGCCTCATAACCGCTTGAGCTCTTGTAATAATAAACATCACGATTTATCGGTCGATTTCTTCGAAGCAACTCTATATAAACAACCGTTTCTAAACGCCAACCTAAATTTTCACCTGCAAAAGCATCTGGACGACCATCCATCAATGCAACGTCTACAGGATAAACTTTCTCCGCCCTTACACGCTGGCGGCTCTTGACAGCAAACCGCTTAACGCCCAACAACAAATAAGATTCTTTTAAAAATCCTATATAATTGTTTACCGTATGGTTAGATTTTAATCCAACGACTTCTGCCAACTCGCTCTCCACCACAGTTACAGGGGCGATATTCATCAAGTGATGCGCCAACTGCTCAAACGCTTCCACATATTTAATTTTATGGCGTTGCTCTATATCCCTCTTTAAGATATTATTGACTAGTGTTCCCACATAACGAGCTTTATTCTTTTTATGCAACAACTCGGGGAAACCTCCTTGCTTAAGATATTCATCAAAAGTAGCACGCCTTAGGGCTTCGGCTTTAGTAGTTACAGACTTCACATCAACACCTTTGCACTGACAATATTCTGCAAAAGAAAATGGAAACAACTCTATCTGTTCGTTACGCCCGGTAAGATGCGTAGCCAATTCCCCACTTAAAAGTTTTGCATTAGAACCAGTGACTATTATGTGCATTCGTTGCCGCAACAGACGATTTACAAAAAGATGCCATCCATCAATATTCTGTATTTCATCCAAAAATAAATACTTGAAATCACCATAAATCTTATATAGGACTTCAAGGACTGTATTCAAATCACTTGTTTGCAACTCTTCAAAACGCTCATCATCGAAATTGGCATAAGCAAAATTTTCGCTATGTGATTTCAAGACGTTATAGCACAATGTGGATTTCCCGCTTCTACGCACACCGATTACAACTTGTGCCATATTACTTTCCATATCCACCTGTTCTTCTTCCTTACGAATACACAGCTTAACATCCCTTAAAGCAACCATCTCATCATATTGTTCAGAGAGGACTTGTTCTATAATACGCTTATCTACCATAGCATCAATATTTTATCTCACCGCAAAGATATGAAAAATATTTATTCTAACGCCATAAATCGAAGAAAATCCAACTTTATAACGCCATAACGCAGACATTTTTTATATTTCTAACGCCATAAATCGGAGAAAATTCAACTTTACAACGCCATAACGCAGACATTTTTTACATTTCTAACGCCATAAATGTAACAAAAAATACTGCAACAGATGTTACAGTATTTAGATTTCAAGTTTGCCTATTGCTAAACGAAAACAGCAACACGGCTGTTAAGACTTGTTCAGTATGACCAAAGCACCTATTACGCCCGGAATCCAACCCGCCAAAGTCAATAACAACACTATTAGTACCGAACCGCATCCTTTATCGATTACAGCAAGAGGCGGGAAAATAATTGACAAGATTACTCTAATTAATGACATGGTAAATTTATGTTTTTTGCAAATATACGATAAGTTATCGACTTTTTGACACAAATGTTTACCTTATTTGCTTACATTTGCAATTAAATTTATAACACATTAGACATGAAATTAAAATTTGTACTATTACTATTGGTCATAACAACATCGGTTTCACACGCTAAAACCGAATTAGACTCTACCCTGTATAAGCGTTACTATAAAGTTTTCAAAGCTAAAGAATTGGAGAAAAAGCAAAAAAGCGACTGGGCTCAGTTCTATCGCTATGAAGAAGCGAACAAATCGCTTAGCCAAAAGCCGGCTGTAGTATTCATGGGAAACTCCATCACCGACAATTGGGCTAAATTCCGCCCTGATTTTTTCAGCAAGCACAACATCGCAGGGCGAGGAATAAGCGGACAGACATCTTCTCAGATGCTCGTAAGATTCCAAAGCGATGTAATAGACTTAGCACCAAAGGCTGTAGTAATACTTGCTGGAACAAACGACATTGCCCGCAACAACGGCAAAATATCCTTGCATCACATATTCCAAAACATAGTATCCATGTGCCAACTGGCAAAACACAACAATATCACTCCTATTATCGCATCGGTTTTACCTGCCAGTTCTTATTCTTGGATAAAATCAGTAAAACCAGCTGAAGATATTAAAGCACTGAATAAGATGTTATATGATTATGCTAAAAAGAATAATATTATATATATAGATTATTATTCCGCATTAGCAGACGATGCCGGCGGATTGCCAGAAAAACATAGCAAAGACGGTGTGCATCCTAACGTGGAATGCTACCAGATAATGGAAGATATCGTGATGAAATCAATAGGCAAGTACATTAAAAAATAACAAGCCTTCACGACGACAAAAAAATGAGATACGCCAAACCGTGACGTATCTCATTTTTATTATGACCTTAGGGGATTATAACCAAAGGAATGTAGCAACACTTTGCTTACCTAGATAATATGCCCGAGCCTTAACCAACTTAGTGTCGGCTGGTATGGCTACAGGAGCAGTCCATTCTGGCGAATTTTCATTAGGATTGCTTCCGTCGAATGTGTAGCGAATCACTACACCAGGATATTGCTTGTTGGCTAGAAGCATACCATCCTTAGCGATAATACCGGGTTGGCCAATATGGAAGTTGCTGCCTCGCTTAGACAATTTAGGCAGTTCTTTCGTACCTATAATAAGGTTGTAGCGAGTACGCTCGTCAAGATATTGCTTGCTGTCGTCATTGTCATTGCCCCATGAAGGATAAGCGTTCCAACCACGTTCAACGATACCGAAAATCTTAGGGAATACATAGTGTTGCACTGTACTATATCCACGATTGGTTTCGGTCCATAGCTGACCTTGCACACCCACGATATTCTCTTTCTTCACAATTGCAGGTTTTCCCTTTTCAGCGTTGACCAAATCCACACGCTTACCGTCGATTGAACGACGAGAAGAACGATAAACATTGAATGGTTGAGCTTCCCATGAGGTGAATTCATCAACCGCTCCACCCCAATTGTGTCCCAACTCGTCTTGATGACGCGAATACACGAAATCAAAATAGAAGTTATTAGCATTGCTTAATATCACAGGATAACCATTGTTGGCAATATGGTAAGGAATAGAATCACGACGACCGACGGTACTCCAACCGTTAATCATATAGAAACGTTTAGCCACTTTCTCGTCAAATTCTTTAGAGTGCTTCAACGCAGCCTCTTGCCAAGCACCAGCCTTAATACCTTTCTTTTCAAGATAAGCAGTCATTTGATCGATATAGTACTCTTCAATCTGTCTTATCGTAGAGAAACCTGATTCCTCTTTCATTTTCTTGATAGCAGGCGAATGATTCCATGCTCCATCGGCAACTTCGTCACCACCCAAATGAACGGTCTTCAATTTAACGCCAGCCTTGTCGTACATAGCTTCCAATTCGTCAATTATACGCTTTACGAAACGATAAGTACCTGGAACGGCAAGATTCAGCACATTGTCGCTATATCCCTGTACTGAAACATAGCTTGTGGTGTCGTTTACATCCCATACTACAAATTCTTCAGCCTTAGCAGGATCGGTATCAATGTATTTGTTATAACGATTCTTCATTGATAGGATAACGGCACGAGCGTGACCCGGAGTTTCTATCTCTGGTATAATTTCAACGCCTCGCTTATTAGCATACTTAATCAACTCTATAAATTGGTCGGTAGTTATGTAGCCGTTTGCCGAAGTGCTTAAATCGTCAGGATTACCATTGCCGGCATAAGTTTGCATCAAGAAATCTTTTTCATCATGTGTCAAGCCCTTACGTGAACCGTATGTTGTCAATTCTGGCAAACTAGGTATCTCAAGCCTCCAAGCCTCATCATCATTGAAGTGGAAATGGAACACATTGATTTTATACGATGCCAGGATGTCGATAAAATCTTTAACGCCCTCGTATGGAGTGTAGTTACGGGCAATATCGAGCATCATTCCACGGTGATGCAAATCAGGATAATCGGTTATCGTAACCTCTGGGATAACGTTTTCACCATTAGTATGCTCAATTGCAGCGACTAAAGTCTTAACGCCATTAAGAACACCAATAGGTGAATTACCCGCAATCTTAACACCTTTCTTCGTAACTTGCAAAGTATAATATTCGTTGTTCTTGTCTTTCTCATTGATTAATGAAAGAGAAACGACGAACTTTGATTTTTCAGCCACTTTAATACCGCAATTAGCCGCTTTCTCAGATAGATAGTCGGCAGCAATACTTAATGACTTCTTATCATATTTTGCCGATATGGTAGCTGGAATAGCGACAGGCTTGCCCAACTTGCCCACGCTCTTAGGAGCCGGTATCAAATCGTATACACCTAATTCAACACCATTTGACGGATTTATCTCGGCATTCTTGTCATAAACAAATTTACCGTCGGGATAATTGGCATATTCCTTGCCTTTAGCCGCCCATTGAAGCGGATTGTTCATAGTGGGTCTAATAAACGGCACACCGATAGGTTTCTCCCCATGAAATGCGAAATGCCCGCCGTCAGGACCGAAACTAATAGCCGGGTGCACACCATTCTGAACGATGTCTATAACGATAGAGTCGCCTGGTGCAAGAGGCACATAATTCTCATTAGGCGTGAAATAGAAATATCCCCTTTTCACTGTTTTCAACGACAACGGAGCTTTCTCGTCAATCTTCATTGTACGTGGAAACTGGTTGTAATAGAATGACCAGTTATGTCCCAATTCCTCATCGCTGATGTTGGTGAAAACATACTTTCCGCTATATTTATTGGGAGCGACCCCATTTTCTCCCATAATCCACTTGACTGATATAGGAGCTGCACTTTGTGCGACAACATTAACGCTTGTTGTAGCGAATGCCGTCAACAGAAAAGTCTTAAAAATTTTTGATAGCATAAATTAATAGTTCTATAGGTTTGAAAAGATTCTCCAAAGTTAACGAAAAATCTCAAGAGATTCCGCATAACTTTGGAGAATTATCAAAAGAGCCTGAAACTATACGACTTAAAGGATTTCTGTCTTAGCATCATCGGCTGTATACCATGTTGAATACATCAAGTAGTTATGTGCTATTTTCTGATTGATTTCTTTACCTTGTTCTGGCGAAACCATCTTAATGAATTTAGCCGGCACACCACCCCATAACTCGTATGGGCCTACCTTAGTGCGTGCAGTGACAACACTTCCGGCGGCTATTATTGCCCCTTCGCCTATTTCGGCATCATCAAGCAAAGTACTGCCCATTCCTATCAAAGCATAATCATGCACTTTAGCCCCATGTATAGTTACGTTATGCCCTACCGACACGTGATTACCTATCTCAATGGTCGATTTCTGATAGAGCGTGTGAAGCACAGAACCGTCTTGTATATTCACACAATTTCCTATAGTAATAGTATTTACATCGCCTCTTAACACAGTTCCAAACCAGATACTGCAATCATCGCCGATAGTGGTATCACCGATAATAGTAGCATTATCGGCTAGGAAACAATTATTTCCAATCTTCGGAGTGAATCCTCTTACTGATTTTATTAAAGCCATAATTTTATTTATTGTTAGTAATTTACATACAGCCTCATCGCATCAAATAGCTTCGGTGCGGGCATTCAACCAAGCTTGTTCTTCTTCGTTCAGATACGGTGTCAAACGTTTACGCACCTCAGCATGATATGCGTTCACCTGTGCTATCTCTTGAGCACTTAACATCGACATATCTATAAGATTCTTATCATAAGGGAATAAAGTCAAAGCCTCAAATTGCAAGAAATCTCCAAATTCGTCACTATGTCCCGCAGAAACAGTCAACACCAAATTTTCGGTACGTATTCCATATTGTCCAGCCTTATACAATCCCGGTTCGTTGGATGTTATCATTCCCACCTTCAAAGTTGTAGGATTCTCATTCAAACGTATGTTTTGAGGGCCTTCATGAACACCCAAAAAATGACCTACACCATGACCAGTTCCATGCAAATAAGTCATCATCTCGTTCCACTGGTAGATGCGCGCAAGAGCATCCAACTGGCTACCACGCGTACCCACTGGGAATTTAGCATGTCCCAAAGCTAAATGACCTTTCAACACCAATGTGTAGTCATGTTTCTCGCTCTCTGTAGGATTTCCCAATGAAACAGTACGGGTTATATCAGTCGTACCATCTAGATATTGAGCTCCTGTATCGACCAAAAGCAACCCTTCCGCTTTCAAGGTTGATGCAGTTTCAGGTTTAGCCGAATAATGCACTATTGCTCCATGTTCCTTATATCCCGCTATCATTCCGAAACTTTCACCTTTGTACATTTCGCTAACGCCACGACATTCTATAGCTTTCTTGGCTACATCAATCTCTGTGATAGTACCAGATGAAGCCATCTTTTCTACCCACATCCATAGCTTTACAAGAGCCGCTCCGTCACGTTCCATAGCCTTTCTAGTTCCTTCAATCTGAACTTCGTTCTTAATCGCCTTCAACGGAGCAATAGGCGACTTTGCATATACCTTATAACACTCTAAAGCACGTCCTAGCGTATCGCTCACCTGATTAGGGTCGAGCATAACTGTTGTGCTTACTTTCACTTCTTTCGACAAGAAATGTTCTACGCTATCGTAAGGTTTAACACTTACACCCGCATTACTCAAATGTGAAATCACTTCGGCATCTAATTTATCTTCATCGATAAACAAGACTTTCTCATTTCTTGAAAGATACAGATATGACACTACGACAGGAGTACATTCTACGTCAGAACCACGCAAGTTGAGAGTCCATGCAATCTCATCAAGCATAGGAACGAATATTGCATCAGCACCAACACTTTCCACATCGCTAAGGATTCTATCTATTTTGCTTTCTACACTTTCACCGGCATACTTCACATCATGTATAAACGCTTTCCCCATTGGACGAGCTGGACGGTCCATCCAAATCGTGTCAACAGGAGCGAAATCGGCAGCGAAACGGAATCCATGAGTTCCACAAAACTCCTCCAATTGATTTGCCTTATTTATTGAGAACAAACGACCATCAACAGCTAGAACCGCATTATCTTGTAATTGGTCGGCAAGCCATTCTGTTATTGTAGCCTCACCAAGCACATCTTCTTTGTGCATATCAAAGCCTGAATCTTGCAATTGATCGGCAGCCTGAAGGAAATAACGGGAATCGGTCCACAATCCAGCCGACTTCATCGTAACAACAGCAGTACCGTTACTGCCTGTAAAACCAGTCACCCAATCACGTACTTTCCAATGCGGATTCACGTATTCACTCTGATGAGGATCTGTTCCAGGAATGATTACCGCATCAACTTTCACATTACGCATAGCCTCACGTAATGCCTCTAAGTTCTTTACCGTCGCTTTACTCATAACAATATTTTATTTATGTTCACTACTGTCCCATTAAAATCTGAAATTGTCCTTTGAAATTATTGAAATATAG
>CAZSHA010000059.1:0-14913 GCA_964606575.1 uncultured Muribaculaceae bacterium
CGATTGATTTTTATAAAGAGTTTTTGTAGTTTTGCACTTGCTACTGGAATCTGCACGGCAAGAAGCCCGCTTGAAGACTAAACCC
The DNA here is from genome assembly GCA_964606575.1 of uncultured Muribaculaceae bacterium. Lineage (GTDB taxonomy): Bacteria > Bacteroidota > Bacteroidia > Bacteroidales > Muribaculaceae > RGIG4576. Next base: position 86 of record CAZSHA010000059.1, read on the forward strand.
CGGCTTCTCCACATTCTGTTCGCTAGAATTAAATCACTATCTTTGCACTCGAATTAATGATATGATGATTTATGGGAAAGAAGCCAGATGCTAAATATGTGGCTGCATGTCGCCAGTTCTTGGCGGACATGGCAAAACAGCCTGATGTGGTGAATGTGAGTCAAGGCGTGTTGATGAAGTATATTGAACATGGTGAGGGCGAAGTGTGTCCACGTAATCATAATGTCGTAACGGTGAGATATCGTGGCACATTGATTGACGGAACTGTGTTTGATTCCAATATGGACGACGGATATCCTGCAGCGTTCCGCTTGCGTGACTTAATAGTCGGGTGGCAGATTGTACTTACGCAATTGCGTGCTGGCGACAAGGTCGTGGCTTATATTCCATCGGAGTTTGGCTATGGCGACCGTCGTGAAGGAAAAATACCTGGAGGCTCTACACTTATTTTTGAAATCCACTTAGTAGAGGTGCATTAAATGCGCTTGTTATGGCTGCTCGGGAGCTGACTCAAGAATTTGGCGTGCCAATTCAAGCTCACTCTTGAAAACCATAACTTTAACTAACCCGTAATTGATAGGGGCTAGGCTTAGAACGTTAGACATAATCTCGTTGGTGAGCATTGCTTGTACTCCGTTTGTTTCAAGCACGCCTTTCACCATGCTAGCTTCTATGGTGTTTTCGTATTCACCTAAAACTACTAATTCTTCATTATCTTTCATAAGACAAAAATGTAAAAGTTGTATACAAATATAACGGTTTTAGGTGATAGAAGTTGTAAGGGACTGTTTTTTTGGTGCAAAAAATCCTTTTTTCTGAAAAAAGAAGTGAAAAACTGTTGACAAAGGGCTTTCCAGATTGTATTTTTGCGGTAAAATAGGCGATATGTGCATTTTTTGCTCTGAAAAAGGTGTAATAGGAATGTGCATATTGGTGTTTTTGTGTTAATAAAAAACAGATATGAAAGAAAAAAAGTCTAAAATATCATATTTCAGTGCTAATATTACGCCTATAATAAGTGTGTCGCTTGTGTTGCTGCTTCTGGGCGTAGTGGGGTTGTTGGGGCTAGCGGCTAATAGCTTGACTGACTATGTGAAAGAGAATATTGGTTTTGATGTGGTGATGAAACAAAATGCCAGCGATAAGGAAATTGCTAAACTTAAAAAGATGTGGACATCATCGCCATACGTGAGCAGTGTGAAATATATATCTAAGGAAGATGCGTTGAAGTCATGGGAAAAAGACACTGGTGAGAATCTAATGGAAGTGCTTGGAGTGAATCCGTTGAGTGCAGAATTTGAAGTGCGGGTGAAATCTCAATATGCCAGTGTGGACAGCTTGAATAAGATTGAGGACTCGTTGAAGAAATATACTTCTATAGAGAATGTACAAATGCACAAAGATGTTGTAGACCAGATAAACCGCAACGTGCAAAATGTGATGATGGTGCTTGGTGTGGTTTTGATTATGCTGGTGGTAATTTCCTTTGTGTTGATTAATAACACGGTTAGGCTCGCAGTTTATTCCCGCCGTTTCTTGATACATACCATGAAACTGGTTGGAGCAACAGCAGGCTTTATCCGTCGTCCGTTCGTTATGACCAATGTGCTTAATGGCATAATAGCATCGCTCATTGCCATAGTAGTATTGAGCGGGCTAATTTATTATGTGGTTGAGGTTGACCGTGATTATGCTAGCCTAGTGAATATGGAGCAGGTGTGCATGGTATTCGGTGGCATATTGTGCTTTGGTGTGATTATGTGCGGTATCGCAGCCATTATGGCTACTAATAGGTTTATAAGTTTGAATTATGACGAATTATTTACCAAATAAGATTATTAAGTAATAAGAAAATATAATTATGGCAGTAAAATACAATGTTTCAAACGGACAAAAGGACAAAAGGACAAAGATAAATTATAACGAGTTTCCTCTAGCTAAAATAAATTTCTTGCACATGGCGATAGCAGGTTTTCTTATAGTGCTTGGATTTATCCTTATGGCAGGAGGTGCAAATGAGGGCGAAGTGTTCAATGACGATATTTTCAGTGTTCGCCGCGTTATAGTAGGACCTGGTTTGTCGTTCATCGGATTTGTTTATATGGCATTTGCAATTATTTATAAGAAAAAAGATAATAAAGAATAAGTGTAATGAGTATTTTTGAAACTGTTATTATTGCTATTGTTGAGGGGTTGACAGAGTTCTTACCAGTATCTTCAACGGGTCACATGATTATTGCTCAAAATCTGTTGGGCGTGGAGAGTACCGATTTCGTTAAGGCATTTACGTTTATCATACAATTCGGTGCAATCCTTTCGGTTGTGGTGCTTTATTGGAAACGTTTTTTCCAATTGAACCGAACACCTGCACCAGATGGAGCTTCGGCATTAAAGAGATTCTTGCATAAGTATGATTTTTACTGGAAACTGTTTGTGGCATTCATCCCTGCCGCTGTCTTGGGCTTGTTGTTCAGCGATGCTATTGATGCAATGCTTGAGCGTGTAGAGGTGGTTGCTGTCACGTTGATACTGGGCGGTGTTTTTATGCTTTATTGTGATAAAATTTTCAATAAAGGAAGCGAGAAAACAGAACTTACAGAGAAAAGAGCTTCTATGGTGGGGTTGTTCCAGTGTATCTCAATGATTCCAGGCGTATCTCGTTCAATGGCTACGATAGTGGGCGGTATGGCTCAACGCATGACAAGAAAAGCGGCTGCTGAGTTCTCATTTTTCTTGGCTGTGCCTACAATGTTTGCCGCAACAGTGTATAAAGTATACAAGCTATTTAGTGACGGTGGTACTTCTATAATAATGGATAATATGACAACTTTAATAGTAGGTAATATTGTGGCATTTATTGTGGCATTGCTTGCTATAAAGTTCTTTATAGCTTTTGTGACTAAATATGGTTTTAAGGCTTTTGGTTGGTATCGAATCATTGTGGGCGGTATCATTCTGTTGATGTTGCTTACAGGGCATAACCTAACAATCATGTGATGGACTTTTACAAAGGGGAAGTTTTTTACATAGATAAGCCATACGGGTGGACCTCGTTTGCGGTGGTGGGTAAGTTACGTTATCATATAAGCAAACGGTTGGGCGTTAAGAAGATGAAAGTGGGGCATGCGGGTACGCTTGACCCTTTAGCTTCGGGCGTTCTTGTAGTATGTACAGGTAAGGCTACAAAACGTATAGAAGAGTTGCAGGCAGGCGAGAAAGAATATGTTGCAGAGTTGAAATTGGGTGCTACCACGCCATCTTTCGATTTGGAAACAGAGGAAGATGCAACTTATCCGTGGGAGCATATAACACGAGAGCAAGTGGAAAATGTGCTAATAACTCACTTCACAGGAACTATAGAGCAAGTACCACCTTCTTACTCGGCGTGTAAAATAAACGGCAAACGTGCCTATAAGATGGCTCGTAAAGGAAAGGATGTGGAACTTAAAGCAAAAACACTTGTCGTAAAAGAGATTGAAATTCTAGAAATGGAAGGTCAAAAGCTAGTACTTCGAGTCGTGTGCGGAAAAGGTACTTATATTAGAGCATTGGCTCGTGATATAGGAGTTGCATTGGGAAGCGGTGCCCATTTAACTGGTTTAAGGCGAACTCGTGTGGGTGATGTGCGGGTTGAGAGTTGTGCATCGGTGGAAGATGCTGTGAATATTATTGAAACGGCTGATGTTGTTATGCCAACTGATGCTGTGTGAGAAAGGGAAATAACAAAGAAGATATAAAATAAAGATATGAAATTATCGGAATTTAAATTTAAGTTGCCAGAGGAGTTGATTGCAACACATCCAGCTCCAGTCAGAGATGAGTCGAGATTGCTAGTGTTGCATAAGAAAGACGGAAGCATTGAGCATAAAGTGTTTAAGGAAATACTAGAGTACTTCAATGAGGATGATTTATTCGTGTTTAATGATACTCGTGTATTCCCTGCTAAGTTATATGGCAACAAGGAAAAAACAGGAGCCAAGATAGAAGTGTTCATGCTTCGTGAATTGAATAGCGAGCATAAACTATGGGATGTGCTTGTGGAACCAGCTCGTAAGATTAGAATAGGTAACAAATTGTATTTTGGTCTTGACGATTCTATGGTGGCTGAGGTTATAGATAATACGACATCAAGAGGGCGAACACTTCGTTTCTTGTATGACGGTGAACACGATGAGTTTAAGGAAAACTTGTTTGCATTAGGTCACACACCACTACCTTATTATATCAAGCGGGAGCCGGAACCAGAAGATGTAGAACGTTATCAATGTATCTACGCAAAGAATGAAGGAGCTGTAGTCGCTCCAGCCGCTGGGCTTCATTTCAGTAGAGAATTGATGAAGAAAATGGAAATAAAGGGCGTTAACACAGGATTCCTTACATTACATTCAGGACTTGGCAATTATCGTGAGATAGATGTTGAGGACTTGACAAAACATCGAATGGACTCTGAACAGATGGAAGTGAGCGAGGAATTGGTGGAACAAGTGAACAATACTAAAGATGCTGAAAAGAAAGTTTGTGCAATAGGTACGTCAACAATGCGTGCAATTGAAAGTACAGTTGCGATGAACGGTCACATAAAGCCTTATTCAGGCTGGACCAACAAGTTCATATTCCCTCCTTATGATTTCACCGTATGTAATGCTATGGTAAGTAATTTCCACATGCCGTATTCGGTGATGCTGATGATGGTATCTGCTTTTGGCGATTATGACAAGGTGATGAATGCTTATAACGTAGCGGTAAAAGAAAAATACCGTTTCGGAGCATACGGTGATGCTATGCTTGTTATAGATTAAAATATATGATTGCTATAAAGTGGGAGATGTCTGATTTTCGGTCATCTCCTTTTTTTGTTTGTGGTAAGTGGTTAATTCTTTAATGGTTGCCACGTATAATTGCAGGCAGTGTGGCGACGGCTTTTAAGTCTATAGTAGCAGTTTACTATTGGTTGGATTAGGGTTAGGAAAGGAATGAGCAATGCCAGCCTTCTTGATTGCAGTATTGATGCGATTTTTCGATATAAAAGGATTTGTAATGTGATAGTGATGATAAAAATGATAGCACTTGTGGATAAGATGAATATGTTTTTGTAATCCAAAAAGATGCTAGATACTATTGTCAGTAAGTTGAGGTAGTATATAGCTGATTGAATGTGTGTTTTCAAAAATGCAGTCGTTTTAATGAGTCGTGATGTGAACTCATGACGTATTCTGTCGAGTTGGAACATCTTTTCGGGGCGGTCGTATTGAGTCGTGATTATGCTCTCTGGTGATATTTCCACATGAGTGTTCTCTTTTGTCGCAATTTCATTTACAAATAAGTCGTCATCTCCATAGTGCAAGTGCATAGAATGAGAAAAACCTTTGTTGGCGAAAAACAAACTTTTACGATATGCCAAATTATCGCTAGTTCCCCTATATGGCTTGTGTCGTATAGCCTGAGTTAAATATGTAATGCCATTCCTTAATGATAGGAATGAACGCAAAACATTGCCTGTCTTCTTGTCGCAGCCGTGAGCTAATCTGGAATATCCGATGACTACATCGGCTCCTTGTGGGAAGTGCTTTGCCATTGATGAGATCCAATCACGAGATTGTGGCGTGCAATTGGAATTGGTCGTAATTATAATTTCATATTTTGCCGCTTTAATGCCTAGCATGAGCGATAGTTTCTTGCGTGACAGGTTGCAGGCATCATCGGGAGTGAATGTGTAATAAAGATTATGGTGTTTCGATTCCAAATCAGCTAGCAGGTCTTTGGTCGATTCAGTTGCTCCGTCGTTTACCACGATAATCTCAAATAGAGGATAGTCCTGTTCTAATAATAGCGGTAAGTTATGTGCCAGTCGTGCTGTATCATTGTTTGCGTATACCACAACTGACACCCCTATTGATTCATCGGTAGTGTTGTCGTTAAATGTGGGATTGATTTTGGCAGAATCGGCTATTGCGTTTTTAAGGGAGCGGTATTTTCGGTATTCCCATAAGATGTATATCAGCGTGAAAAGTAAAGATGCACCTAAAAGTATTAAAATGATTGGGTCGATGTCGAATGAAATGTACATAAAAAGTCGTATCTTTGCAAAAGTGTTGAAAAAATGGGTGATGGCTTTTTGCCGTTTTCAGCACCGCAAATTTACGAAACAAAGGACAAACTATATAAAGAAAACCAGGATTTTTTAGAAAAACGGATATGGTGCATTGTGGATAGCGTGATTCTTGAAATCCTTGAGTGCTTATAAGCATGGAAAAGCATAATAGGGCGGAAAAATTCTTAAAGGATTTAGGTGTATATGCGATAGGTAATCTGGGAAGTAAGCTAATTACTTTCTTGATGGTACCGTTATATACTTACTATATAAATCCTTCTGATTATGGCTTTTATGATATTTGCTTAGTACTGGTGTTTGCTGCGGTTCCTTTGATGACACTGCAATTACGTGATGGCACATTTCGTTTTCTTATAGAAGACAATAGCGAGAGAAATAGGCAAGCTGTTGCTACGTTTGCCTATAAAGTCATGGCAACTACGAGTGTAATTGCGTTACTGGTGGGTGTGGTGCTTGCGTTGTTTCATCCTATTCGTTACATGTGGCATGTAGTGGCACTTCTTGTAGTGATGTCATTTTATGAGGTGGTAACGCAGATGACTAGAGGCTTGGGGAATACCGTGAGTTTTGTAACGTCAGGTGTTATATCATCGTTTGGTATAGGTGTGTTCAGTTTGGTGTTTGTCGTATGGCTTGATTGGGGCATTTCGGGGATATTTATAGCTAATATATTGGCCCGCTTCGTATCGTTGGTGTATATAGAATTAAAGGATGCGATAATAAGAAAATATATGGTTGCGAAACCAGAATATGGAACGCTGCGTAGCGAAATATTGAAATATTCGTTGCCTCTATTGCCTGGTGTATTCTGTTGGTGGATTATAGGTAGTAGTGATCGTTTCTTTATAGAGCGTTTTCTAGGTCTTTCGATAAATGGTATATATGCTGTAGCATTTAAATTTACGTCAATATTACAGATTCTAGCGACAATATTCTATCAAGCATGGCAAGAAACAGCATTAAAGCAATATAATAGTGCCGATAGAGATAAGTTCTTTTCCGATATGTTTAACGGATATATTTATATAATGTCGTTCTTGATGGTTATATACACGTTTGTGCTGAAGGTTAATTATGGGTGGCTTGTAAGTGACGAGTTCGCTGAAAGTAAATTATGTATTTATCCTATGGCTATAGCTGCTGTGCTGTATGCACTATCTGCATTTATGGATATGGGTTATCAATGTGCTAAGGACACGAAGCGTACTCTGCCTGCAGTCGTGCTTGCTGCAATCGTGAATTTAGTATTGAATTTTGTGCTAATACGGCATTTTGGCTTATGGGGTGTTGTCCTAACAGGTATTTTGACTTATGCTGTACTGCTTTCGTATAGATTACATGATATGAAACGGTATTTCAAACTGTCTTGTTATCGTGGTTCTATTCTTCCAATACTGGTTGTGATGATTAGTGTAATACCATATTATTGGGCAGATGAGTTGTGGATAAATATGCTATATCTAATATTTGTGATTGCGATATTCGTGAAATATATGCCAGAAAAGCTGAAAATGATGGCTCGAGAAAAAATGAAATTACAACGAATGAAGTGACGACCAATGTTATGGCATACAATAAATAAAATAAACTAACGTTGAATAGTATAGGCTTATTGTGTAATAGAACATGAGAATGATAAATTTATATATTGTAGCAGGAATAGCTATTTTGGGTATGGTGGGGACAGCATGTTCTTCATCGAAGGAGAGTTTGACGTATTTTGAGAATATAGATGCGATAACTACAAGTGCTGGTGTTGGTTCAAATGATTATTCTATAAAAATTGTACCAGATGATGAACTTAAAATTGTAATAACATCACAAGTGCCAGAGGCTACAGCTCCGTATAATGTTCCGTTGGCAAATTATGCGACAGCATCGGCTCTGTCGGCTACGGCATCACCTGCGATACAAACGTATACTGTTGATAAATCTGGAAATATAGTGATGCCTGTGTTGGGAACGATTCATGTACAAGGAAAGTCGACCAATGAAGTGGCAGATTATATACGCAATGAGGTTGCTAAGGACGTTAGTGATCCTTATGTGATTGTGAAATTGTGTAACTTTAAAGTGAACGTGCTTGGTGAGGTTCAAAAGCCAGGCTCTATAGCTGTGACGAGAGAGCGTTATTCGATACTTGATGCCCTTGCCGATGCGAACGATATGACGGAGTTCGGTAAGCGTGAAAATGTGTTGCTTATTAGAGAGGAAAATGGGGTGAAACGTCAAGTGCGGTTAAATCTTAATGATGCTAAATTGTTAGAATCTCCGTATTTCTATCTTCAACAAAATGATGTAATATATGTAGAGCCAGGTGAGATTAAAAAAGATAACTCTAAATATAATCAAAATAATTCGTTTAAGTTGAGCGTTGTTTCAACAATAGTTAGCGCATGCTCGGTTGTAGCATCACTTATAATAGCCTTATCAGTTAAATAATAAAGAATCATGAAGAAACTAGGAGGACAAAAGAACGATACGTTTATAGATTTTAATGCTATATATAAAGAGTTTAAGCGTTATTGGTGGCTGTTTTTGGCGTCGATTGTGTTATGCCTTGCATTAGCTTGTGTGTATATATATGTTGCGAAGCCTGTGTATCAGATAGTGAGCAAGGTTCTTATTTCGCAAGAAGAAGAAGGCGGTGCGGGTATCGGTTCGCAATTGGTGAAAAGCTTATCTATAGGTGGCAGTAGTGCTAATGTTGATGATGAGGTATTGGTGTTTGCATCGCATGATTTGAGAACGCAAGTAGCAAAAGAATTGCGTACTAATTGTACATATATTGAAAAGAAAGGCATTCTTAACAAAATAGACCGCTATAATGATTCCCCTATTGAAATTAGTGCGATAGGTGGCGTGTTTGACACGCTGTCGAAAGCGTTGAAGTTTAAGATTAAGGTAAACGAATTGGGCGACAAGATTGACGTGTCGGTAAGACGCGGAATGTTTAAAACTGTTTGCGACGTTGAAGCAAAGCAGTTCCCGGTTACAATAAAAACAGAATTTGGCGTGTTTGTAGTTGACACAACAAAATATTATGTTCCTGGAGAAGAACTGAATATGACGGCTGCAGTTTTGGGTTATACGTCTAAGGCTGAAGATTATGATGACAATTTGAAAGTGGGATTGGCTTCTAAAAAGAGTAATGGTATATCAATCTCCATTCAAGAAACAAATGTTCAGCGTGGTCGAGATGTAATCGATAAATTGGTGCAGTTGTATAATCAACGTTGCCAATCTGAAAAGGATGAGATGGCTGTTAATACTGGAAAATTCTTGGACGAGCGATTAGCTTTAGTTTATGGTGAGTTGGCTAAGAGTGAAGTGGCTATAGAAGATTATAAACAGCGCTATGGCGTGTCAAGTCTTGATATAGAACTTCCAACTCTTGTGGAAAAACGTGAGCTAAGTGAGAGCTCTAGAATTCAGCTGGAAACGCAATACTCTATCGTCCGTATGATCAAGGATTTCTTAGCTGATACAGGCAATGACAATAGCATGATTCCATTTAGTACCGATTTAGTAGGGACTGGAAAATCTTCTAATTCGGGGTCTGGTGCGTCGATCGAAGCATACAATAAACTGATAATGGAGAAACTAAAGTTGAAGAATTCAGCTAAAGGTGATAACGTTGCGTTGAAAGCCTTGAATGAACAGATTCAGATGATGAAGGTTAATGTTCAAGGAAATATAAACAAATTGCTTGAAAGTTTAGAAATACAACTTAATGATGTGCGAGAACAAGAACGTTTGGCAAAAGGTAAGTTGGGTGATATCCCGACAAGCGAGCGTGAGTTCAGAGAACTTTACCGCCAACAAGGTATAAAGAACACATTGTATATGTTCTTGTTGCAGAAGCGCGAGGAGAATGCTCTAGTTTTGGCGGCAACTTCACCAAAAGGAAAGGTAATAGATAGGGCTTATGCACTTTCTGAGCCTGTGTCTTTAAGTAAATTCGCTATATTGTTTATTGCGTTGTGTATAGGGCTAATTATTCCAATTTCGTTTATTTACATAAAGCGATTGCTTACAACTAAATTTAGCACGCAAGATGAATTAGAGTATATCGCATCGGTACCAGTGCTTGGAGAGGTGTGCCATAATCGTCACCGTTCACCATTGGTTGTGAAAGCGGGGAAGACATCTTCAATTGTGGAGTTGTTCCGTTTGTTGCGTAACAATGTGCAATTTATGTTGCCGAATTTTGATGATAAGGTTATATTGGTAACATCTTCGGTTAGTGGAGAAGGTAAATCCTTTGTGAGCTTAAATATAGCGGCATCCTTTGCTTTATTAGGCAAGAAGGTTGCTTTGGTGGGAATGGATATTAGAAGCCCGAAATTGCATGAATATCTAAATATAAATGCCCGACCAGGAGTGACAACATATTTGTCGAAAACCGATGTGGAGTTGAAAGATATAATTCAGCACTCTGGTGAAGTCGATGGTCTAGATGTGATAGTTGGCGGTCCTATTCCTCCAAATCCTTCGGAATTGTTGTTGACGAATCGTGTCAAGGAATTCATTGATGAATTGCGAAACAATTATGACTTTGTTATAATCGATTCAGCGCCAATTGCAATGGTAAGTGATACGTTCTCTCTTGCTAGGTATTCTAATGCGGTAGTGTATGTGACAAGAGCTAATTACACGAAACGTCATTTTATTAAGTATCTGAATGAGGTTGTTGAAAATGACCAATTACGTAATGTTGCGGCTGTATTGAATGATACAAACCCTAATTATTCAATGGGCTATGGCTATGGGTACGGCGCAGATGCTGAGCAATAAAAAGTATATCTTATACTGTTAAAAGTATTTTTGATGCAATGGATAGAGTAGCGATTTTGATTGTGATGCTCGTGGCCTTAGTCGTTTGGCTGTCGAAAGAAGGCTCTAGAATATCATATCCAAAATTTGCTGAAAATATCGTGGCCTTTTATGTGTTCTCGTGTTGTTTCATACGCTTGGGTATACCAATATTCACATTGCCTTACGAACAAACCTATGGACCTTTAGGAATTGTTGTGAGATTTGAAATGTTTCATTTCCTCATATTGTTTTTTTTGTGGGTTGTAGCACGAGAGAGGGATTGGAAATTGTCAAGGATAAAGCAACTTCCTGTTTTGGTCATATTGTTTTATTTGTTGTTAACGGCAGTGAACCCTTATAATGTGGTAAAACCTGCAGCATTGGTGGGCTGGAATTTTATCCTTTCATATTTACTCTTTTTATATCTTCTTACTACTTGTTGTTCGATTGAAACTATAGTTAAGGGTATATTTAAGGGATTCGCTATAACGGTTGTATTGCATTTTGTGTTAGCAATGTTGTATCCGGTGTTGGGTATGCGTTCTGTTGTCACATTGTTTAATTATGGAGCTGTGATTAGACGTGGAGGAACTCCAGGTACATTTGGACACCCTAATGCGTTGGGTGCATACGCATCTTTCTATATGATGTTTTTCTTGTCGTGTGCTTTCTTGAAATACAAAACGAGAAAAAGTTATGTATTCGTTTTGATGTCGATTATCGTAATCATTCTTAGTGGAAGCCGCAGCGCATTGTTGGCAGGTATGTTTGGTGCAGTTATGCTTATAGTGATGTATGTGTTTAGGCGATATAGTTTATTTAACGTGAAAATTTTCTTCATGTGTGTATTGCCTATTGTTATAGTGATCGGATGTATATTTTATTTTACCCCGTTATCCGAATTGTTTGGAGATGATAGTGATGCAGGTGATATGGCTTTAGCTCGTTTGATGCACTATTATTGTGCGTACGAAATATTTATGGATCACCCGTTAATAGGGGTTGGCTTTAATTCTCACTTACGTTATCTGTTGGATAATAGTGCTGTCATTGATATTGAAACTATGTTTGAGGGCTTTAAATTCTGGATGCCAGATGAATTTATGTTTACAAATCCTATACATAATATGTGGTTGATATTGTTAACAGAATTCGGGATAATTGGAATCTTACCAATACTGTCATTTATCGTGTATTATTTCTACTCATTTAAGAAACGCATCAGAAATTCGTCCTCAAAATACTATAATGTTGCACTAATGACTGGCTTGGGGATTTTGTCATGCATGTTTGTGCATGGAAATTCTGATTGGGCATTATTGTCGGCATCTGTGTTGAAGATAAGTTTACTGTTTTTCTTTTTGTCATGTTGTACTAGTTACGCTAAAGAACATGATGAAGAAAATATCTATAGTAACGATATTTCTGCGAGGTATGAGAGGTAAAAGAATATTATATATTGCTTCGGAGGATACGCCAGGAATGCGACCTTATGCATCATCGGTGATGAAGGCAGTATGGGATGAAAATTCTTGGGCTATAATCGTGTTGCGTAGTGAAAAATCAAAGTTGGACTACGCATCTTTTCCTCAAGATAAAATAACGTATATTTATTTCCCTAAGAACAAATTTGCGAAGCTGTTATACCATATATATCCAATAAAAATCGTAAATGCGATAAAACGTATAGTTAAAGAGGATAAGATTGATTTAATACATACTCTTACTGGTGAAATCACGCTTTCTTATGTGTTTGCATCATTACAACGCAAGATTCATATTCTTCATACGGTTCATGATGCCGTCAGCCATGATTCCAAATTTACTTCAATTTTTAATAAGTTGAAAGAGTATTTTTTGGTGACAGTTCCAAATAATCATATAATAAATACTGCTGATAATGTCATATCAAACAGTAAAACTCAAATCGGTTATTTGCAAGAGAAGTTTCCCGAAAAAAAATGTTTTTATTCGCCATTCCCAACACTCGTAAATGATGCTATCAAAAGAGGGGAGAGTGAGATACCTGAGTTGAATGGTGTCAGGGACTACGTGTTGTTTTTTGGGAATGTGAATTTATATAAAGGAGTGCATTTGCTTTATTCGTTATATGTAAAGTATAAGAAAACGTTTAAAGATCGTAAACTTGTAATAGCTGGCTTAGGCGATTATTATTTTGATGTTGAAGGTGATGTGACGGATGTAATTCGGATAAATCGTTATATAGATGATTCGGAAATAAGAAGTTTATTTAAAGGGGCATCAATTGTTGTGTATCCGTATATTTCGGCTACTCAGACCGGTGTACTTTCGATTGCATCTTATTTTGGAAAAAAAATGGTATTATCGGATATCCCTTTTTTTAGGTCGGTTGCATATGGGTATAGAGGAGTGGAAATTGTAGATGTTGAAAATGAAGATGCCTTCTTGAATGCTATAGATAGCCTAATGGCAACATCATATGATTCGTATGCTATGTATAAGGACGTGTATGATGAAGATGCTGTTAGGAAATGTGTGGAAGAAGCTCAAAAAGCAGTGTTGTTGAATTTATGTTGAGAACCAATATGAATATATTAATAGTAAATTTAATATTATCAACAGCCGAAAAAGGTAAGATAACTAGGCGGGATTCCAATAGGGACTGTATGATATATAGTTTTGCTCGTGGCTTTGTTGCTGATGGACATAGGGTAACACTATGTGCATCGAGTGAATATAAGGCTTTGAAAGACGAATCAAATGATTTTGAAGTGTTGTATTTTGATTCTAGACTTACGAGTATATTTAATCCGAGTTTAATTCCCTGTCCTATAGGGTTACGCTCTTATGTAAAGGCGAACATAGATAACTTTGATTTTGTTATTGCGAGTGAAATGTTCCAAGTTGCCACATTGGGAATAGCGAGTTTATGTAAGAATAAATTGGTGGTGTGGCAAGAACTATCAATACACAACCGTTTCTGCTATAAGATACCGTCAAAATTATGGTATAACATAGTTATTAGGTTTTCCGCATTGAAAGAAGTTTTGGTTGTTCCACGATCGGAAAATGCGAGAACCTTTATTAAGCGCTATTCTAGTAATGTGACAGAAGAAATTGTGGATCACGGTGCTGATTGTGATATGTTCAAGCCTGTAAATGAATGCGATAGTATGTTTGTTGTGGTGGCGCAGTTGATAAAAAGAAAAAATATAGATAGGATTATAAGAATTTTTTCTGATTTTGTGAAACTGGAAAAATATCGAGAATTTGTGTTGCATGTAATAGGAGATGGCCCTGAACGGGAAAACTTGTATTGCCTGATTGATGATTTGAAGCTTAAGAAGAATGTGATAATGCATGGATATATGACTCATAGAGAACTTACTCGTTTATCAGCTCGTTCATATGGTCTTCTTGTGGATACGTCGAGAGACTTAAATATGGTTACTATACCAGAGTCTATAGTTAATGGGACACCAGTTTTAATGAATACTATACCGAATACGGCTTCGATGATTGACAGAGAAAAACTAGGAATCGTAAAAGATAATTGGTCGTCGGAGGAACTTATAAAAATGGTGAAGAATTATGACCTTTTCCGTGAAAATTGCATATCAATTCGTGATAGATTGACAAATGTTGGTTGCTCTAGACGAATGATAGAAATTTACAAAAGATACAGAGAAAATGATAACTTTTAGGTATGAAAAGAAGGGTTCTTGTAGTAAATAAGTTCTATTATTCGCGTGGTGGAGATTGTGTGTGTGCGATGAATCTTGAGGCTCTACTTAAGCAGCAAGGTTATGATGTTGCTGTATACGCAATGGAATATTCGGATAATATGCCAACAGAATATGATAAGTATTTTGCAAGGGAAATAGGTTTTGGTGGAGGCGTGTCAAATAAGGTGCGT
>CAZSHA010000060.1:0-14843 GCA_964606575.1 uncultured Muribaculaceae bacterium
ATGACATGTTCAAAGAAACAGGTCATGTCAACGCTTATTTTCCGTTGCTAATCCCTAAATCTTTCTTGAGCCGTGAAGCCGATCATGTGGAGGGATTTGCAAAAGAATGTGCTATCGTAACTCACCATCGCTTAAAGAACTCACCTGACGGTAAGGGTGTGATTGTTGATCCAGAAGCTAAGTTAGAAGAAGAATTGATTATTCGTCCTACGTCGGAAACAATAATTTGGAACACATATAAAAACTGGATTAACTCATATCGTGATCTGCCTATTTTGTGTAATCAATGGGCTAATGTTATGAGATGGGAAATGAGAACACGCATGTTCTTGCGTACGGCAGAGTTCTTGTGGCAAGAAGGTCATACGGCTCATGCTACTAAGGAAGAAGCTATTGATGAAGTCCAAAAAATGATTAACGTATATGCTAATTTCGCAGAAAATTATATGGCTGTGCCTGTTATAAAAGGTGTGAAAACTGCGAATGAGCGTTTCGCTGGTGCTATCGATACTTATACTATAGAAGCCATGATGCAAGATGGAAAGGCACTACAATCAGGTACATCACACTTCCTTGGCCAAAATTTTGCAAAGGCTTTTGATGTTAAATTTATTAATAAGAATAATGAACTTGAATATGTGTGGGCTACATCATGGGGCGTGTCAACTCGCTTAATGGGTGCATTGATTATGACACACTCTGATGATAATGGTTTGGTGTTACCTCCAAAACTAGCTCCAATACAAGTTGTGATAATTCCTATATATAAGGGTGATGAACAACTTTCAGCTATCAATTCAAAGGTTGAGCCTATTATTAATAAATTGAAAGCTATGGGTATAAGCGTTAAATATGATAACGCAGATAATAAGCGCCCTGGTTTTAAATTTGCCGATTACGAATTAAAAGGTGTTCCTGTAAGACTTGTACTTGGTGCTAGAGATATTGAAAACAACACTATCGAGGTGATGCGACGTGACACATTGGAAAAGTCAACAGTGTCGCTTGATAATATAGAGGAATATGTTGCTAATCTTCTTAAAGATATTCAAAACAACATATTTAATAAGGCACTAAAGTATCGTGAAGCAAAGACTTATGTTGTTGACTCTTATGATGAGTTCAAAGAACGACTTGAGGAGGGCGGATTTATTTTGGCTCATTGGGATGGTACAACAGAAACAGAGGTTAAGATAAAAGAAGAAACTAAGGCTACAATACGCTGTATACCATTAGATGGAGATAAGACTCCAGGAAAATGTATTTATACAGGTAAGCCATCGGCACAGAGGGTAATTTTTGCAAGAAGTTACTAACACTCAGTTGATATAGGATAAAGAGTCTCAAAGGCTAGTTTGTTTTGAGGCTCTTTGCTTATTTTTGCTTTGAAAATCTTATTTGACCATTGCCGATAGGGAATTTCAATGTCAGTAGTATATTATCTATGATTGCATAAGTATCATCATTTAGTTCCCTCATGGTGGCATCATACCATACTAAATTATAGTTGCCTATAAATCTGGTAGTAGTAATATAACCTTTTAACATTCCACATTCCCATTTGGACTGATTTACCTTAGCGCCGCTATAATATAGTATATCATATCTGTCAGCCCCTCTTTTGATTATAGCCAGTGTATATTTCCCTCCTAACCGTTGCTTTTTATTGTCTAAATTCCTGTCCAGATAACTCCAATATCCTTCAATGTTGTCAAGATTGGTGTTCTGCATATATTTGTCTATACTGTCTTTAGTCCATGTCGTTTTTAGACGTGAATCTTTTATAATGTTTGTTGAGTAAACAAGCCTTTCTATCTCTAATTGGGATGACGCTCCTGCAAAATATCCGATTTGCATCTTGTCGCCATATGTAATATTATCTAATTTTGTTACAAGACTTAAAGTCTTATCACCTAGATATATATAAGTGCTGTTTCCGTCATAACTAACAGAAATTACATTGTTGCCAGTGTATAAATCAACTCCATCAAAGAAATCATTAGAAGCTAATACAAATTCTTTACCTTGGCATACCGAAATGACGGATGCTTTTAGAAAACGTTTATCGAGTATGTCATGCGGTGAGGTATTTCCTCCTTTGAGTTTAACGATGTAAAAATTGTCTTTATCAATGTAATTCCATATAAATCCCCATTCAGGATTTTTAATAAGGGTTTTGTCGCCGTTATTTTTCTGGGGGGTATATGATTTCCCTTCTACATTGTTCTTGTTGGCAAATCTGATATGTAAATCAAATGTAGATTTTGAGCAATCAAAATTTATTAGGTTAATTTTGGGGATTAGGGATAATTCGTTGTTTTCGATAAGATTGTTTCTTTCAATTGAGTTTTCAGATGATTTTAAAGCCCCAAAACCATTTAAATAGGTTAAATATTTTGTTTGAGGGTATGCTGATGCTATTGAGACCAAGCAGAAAACAAAAAACGATATTAACTTGCGATTATAATTCATAAATTCATGGTTTGCAATTAGTTAATCAATACAGTTACATGTCTAATTGTCTAAAAGAATCTTTAACGCAAAGATATATACAATTTTTTTATTATCTTTGTTTTCGCATAGAAGAATTTAAGATTAAGAAATGGAGTTAATCCTTTATATAATAATACGAGGTTTAGCTATTGGTGTCCTAGTGTCTGCTCCGATGGGCCCAATAGGTGTGCTTTGTATACAACGAACACTTAATAAAGGTAGATGGTCGGGATTCTTTACTGGAGTTGGTGCGGCATTGTCTGATTTGGCATATTGTGTGCTTACGGGCTTGGGCATGTCGATTGCTATAGAATTTATCGAAACCAATAAGAATATTTTACAAGCTGTCGGTAGTGTAGCATTGTTAATATATGCTATATACCTGCTTAGAAAGAATCCTGCAGGAAGCTTGAAGGCTACACAACCGAAGAAGGCTTCATATCCACAAGATTTTCTGACGGGTTTTTTGTTGACATTCTCTAATCCTTTGATTCTGTTCTTGATAATAAGTTTTTTTGCACGTTTTAACTTTTTGATGCCAGAATATTACTTCTATCATTACGTTATTGGTTTTTTATTTATATTTATCGGTGCTTTATTGTGGTGGTTTGTAATAACTTATTTTGTCAACAAAGTTAGAACCCATTTCAATGTGAGAAGCATGTGGCTTGTCAATAGAATTATAGGTATCATCATATTAGTGATGTCGATATTCGGATTAGTAACAGGTATTAAAGACTATTTTACGCCAATCTTATGAACGATATAAAAAAACATTTAACGATTCCATATCGTCCAGAATTGGATGATATGTGCATGGAAGATGTGAGTGACATTCTAGAGCAAGAAGGTGAGAAGCATTATATAAAATGTAGAAATTGGGTAGAGAAATATCCTTATCATCCTCTCACTGCTTTTACAACAGCATATTCCAAGAAATATATTTATGTGGATTTTTATGTTCGTGGCAATTTTTTAAGAGCTGTGAATTATACAAATAATTCACCTGTAGCAGAGGATAGTTGTGTGGAATTCTTTTTAAACGTACCCGGAAGTAGCGAATACTGGAACTTTGAATTCAATTGTATCGGTACTGTCAATGCATCTCATAGAGAAACAAGAGAAAACCCAACTAGATTGAGCGATGCAGAGATTGCTCAGATTAAAAGATACGCATCTTGTGGAACAAGACCGTTTGAAGAGATGGAAGGAATTTTTGTATGGAATTTAATCGTGGCGATACCATTCTCTCTGATTGGTATAGATGCAAGTAATTTGCCATGCAAGATAACTGGTAATTTCTATAAATGCGGTTCTAAGACAAGTTCACCGCATTTGTTGAGTTGGTCGCCAATAGTATATCCAACCCCAGATTTTCATAGACCTGAATTTTTCGGTGATTTGGAATTTGAAAAATAATAAGACACTATAAAGAGTAAAATATGCAACCATTTGTTCACCTTCACGTACACTCCCAATATTCAATCCTGGATGGTCAAGCTTCTATAAAGGCTTTGGTTAACAAGGCTAAAGATAATGGCATGAAGGGTATTGCTTTGACCGATCACGGTAATATGTTCGGTATTAAGGAGTTTCACGATTATTGTAACAAGGTGAATGGTGGTTTGAATTCCACTATAAAGCAACTTGGTAAGCAAGTAAAGGAATTAGAACAAGAAGAAAATCCCGATACAGAAAAGATAAACAGTTTAAAAGCTGAAATAGAGGATAAGAAGTCACAACGTTTCAAACCTATTTTCGGTTGTGAAATGTATGTTGCTGAAAAGACGTTATATGAGCGTACATCCAAGGCTGACACTGGTCGTCACCTAATAGTTTTGGCTAAAAATGAAAAGGGTTATCATAACCTTATAAAACTCGTGTCAAAGGCGTGGACTGATGGATTTTATTCTCACCCAAGAACCGACAAGGATAGCCTGAAAGAAAGAAGAGAGGGACTTATAGTATGTTCGGCGTGTATTGGTGGTGAAATACCCCGGCTTATACTTCAAGACCGAATAGATGAAGCAAAAGAGTCTGTAAAGTGGTTCAAAAATGTATTTGGGGATGATTATTATTTAGAATTGCAGCGTCATAAGGCTACAGTTCCTGTTGCAAATCACGAAACTTTCCCTTTGCAAGAGAAAGTTAATAAGGTCTTAAAATCATTCTCTGAGGAGTTGGGTGTTAAGCTGATATGTTCAAATGATGTGCATTTTGTGAATGAAAGTGATGCTGATGCACATGACCGACTAATTTGTCTATCCACTGGCAAGAATCTTAATGACGAGAAGCGTATGCTTTATAGCAAGCAGGAGTGGCTAAAGACCCAAGAGGAGATGAATGAACTTTTTGGTGATTATCCCGATGCATTGTCAAATACGTTAGAGATTCTTGATAAAGTTGAGTTCTATTCGATAGAGCATGACCCTATTTTACCTAATTTCCCATTGCCTGACGGTTTTACTGATAATGATGATTATTTGCGTTATCTAGTATATGAAGGTGCCAAAAAGAGGTGGAAAGACTTGGATGATGAGCATAAGGAACGTATAGATTTTGAATTGCAGACCATCAAGAATATGGGTTTTCCGGGTTATTTTTTGATAGTGCAAGATTTTATCAAAGCGGCCCGAGAAATAGGTGTTTCTGTAGGTCCTGGTCGTGGTTCTGCTGCGGGTTCTGCTGTGGCATATTGTTTGGGTATAACACAGATAGATCCTATTAAATATGATTTGCTGTTTGAGCGTTTCTTGAATCCAGACCGTATATCATTGCCTGATATTGATATAGACTTCGATGATGACGGACGTGCTAGCGTGTTGAAATATGTGACACAAAAGTATGGTGAGGAAAAAGTTGCCCACATTATCACTTATGGTACAATGGCAGCTAAAATGGCAATAAAAGACGTTGCCAGAGTTCAGCAATTATCGATACCAGAAAGTGATAGGCTTGCTAAAATGATTCCTAGCAAGCCTAACGATATGCCCACACAGGAGAATGGCAAGAAATACAGTATAACTATATCGAACTGCTTAAAATGCTTCCCTGAGTTTGCAGCTGAAAAGAATGGCAGTGACCCTAATATTGCAACTACCATACAATATGCTGAAGCGTTGGAGGGCAATGTTAGAAGTACAGGTGTACATGCATGTGGAGTGATTATAGGTAGAGATGATATTACTGATTGGGTTCCAGTGAGTACAGCTCCTGATAAAGACGGTAACAAGATGCTTGTAACTCAATATGAAGGAAGCGTGATTGAATCTACTGGGCTTATTAAGATGGACTTCTTGGGGTTGAAAACCCTATCAATTATAAAAGAGGCATTATCAAACATTAAGAAAACGCATAACATCGATGTTGACATTGATAATGTGTCTATAGATGATAAAAAAACCTATCAATTATATTGCGAAGGTCGAACTGTTGGAACATTCCAGTTCGAGTCGCCAGGTATGCAGAAGTATTTGATAGAACTTCAACCGTCGACTTTTGAGGACTTGATTGCGATGAATGCGCTATATCGTCCTGGTCCGATGGATTATATACCTGATTTTATTGATAGAAAGCAGGGCAGAAAGCCTATTGAGTATGACATTCCAGTAATGGAAAAATATCTTAAAGATACTTATGGTATTACGGTATATCAAGAGCAAGTCATGCTTCTATCTAGGCTTTTGGCTAATTTCACAAGAGGTGAGAGTGATGCTTTGAGAAAAGCGATGGGTAAGAAATTGCGTGATAAGTTGGATCACATGAAGCCTAAATTTATTGAAGGTGGTAAATCCAACGGACATGACCCAAATGTCCTAGAAAAGATATGGCAAGATTGGGAAAAATTTGCATCTTACGCATTTAACAAATCTCATGCTACATGTTACTCATGGGTAGCTTATCAAACAGCATACTTAAAGGCAAATTATCCGCCTGAATACATGGCAGCTGTATTAAGCCGTAACTTGAACGATATAGAAAAGCTCTCTAAATTCATGGACGAGTGTAAAGCCATGAAGATTCCAGTAAAAGGACCTGATATTAATGAAAGTTACAAGAATTTCAGTGCAAATAAGGCAGGAGAGATTAGATTTGGACTTGGCGGTGTAAAAACGGTAGGAATAAATGCGGTGGAAACTATTATAAACGAGCGTGAGGCTAACGGTCCATATAAATCAATTTATGATTTTGTTGAGCGTGTAAACTTGACTGCTTGTAATCGTAGAGCTATTGAAGCTTTGGCTTTAGCAGGTACATTTGATAGTTTCAGCGAAATATCAAGGGAGGATTTCTTTGTGAGAAATAGCAAAGATGAAACATTCCTTGAGGTTTTAACTAGATATGGGACCAGATTCCAAGCAGATAAAGTCAATCAAGCCACTTCACTTTTTGGTGGATTAGAAGACCACTCAGCATTTACGGCAAAACCACCGATTCCTAAATCGGAGAAATGGGCAAATATCATAAGGCTTGATAAAGAACGTGAATATGTTGGGATGTATCTTTCGGCACATCCGCTAGATCCATTCTATATGGAATTAGAATATGGCTGTAACACCAAATTGAAAGATATAAGGGATATGAGTAATATGGTTGACAAGGAGTTGACGTTTGGGGGACTTGTTGTTGACTTCGTTGAGCGACCGACGAAAACTGGTA
The DNA here is from genome assembly GCA_964606575.1 of uncultured Muribaculaceae bacterium. Taxonomy (GTDB): domain Bacteria; phylum Bacteroidota; class Bacteroidia; order Bacteroidales; family Muribaculaceae; genus RGIG4576. The sequence continues at coordinate 7,153 of CAZSHA010000060.1, forward strand.
GCCAGTTTGGCATATTGAAAATAGAGGATTATTCTGGAAGCTATGAAATAAGGTTGTTTAAAGATAAACTTATATCATATCGTAATTATGGCGTGGTCGGAACTCCGATAATAGCCAAAGGCATGTACCAGAAGCGTAAATATAACGATACTGTAGATTTTAATCTAACGAGTGTTGATTTGCTGGAAAAGGTAAAAGGAACAATTATACACAGCATAACGATAGATTTGTCAAGTAAAACATTAAGTGCCACGCAGGCAGATTCGATAAAGTCATACATGACGACATCTACAGAGAATAGAAGCGACTTATATTTTAATGTAATGGATGAATCAAGCAATAAAAGCGTGCTGTTGCATTCAAGATATAAGATGCCTATAACACGCAACCTACTTGACTTTTTAAAAAGCCAGGACATTAAATTCTCAATTAATAAAGACTAAAATAATATAATTATAAACCTCAAAATATTATAAAAATGGCTTTTAATTTTAATGACGAGAACGCAAAACAAGAAATAGAATCAGGAAAACCTGTAGTAATTGATTTCTGGGCTGAATGGTGTGGACCATGCAAAAGAATCTCACCAATCATTGATGAGTTGGCTGCTGAATATGATGGTAAGGTTTTAATCGGAAAATACAATGTGGATGATTGTTCTGATTTGAGTACCGATTATAGTATACGCAACATTCCTACAATACTATTTTTCAAAGATGGTGAATTAAAGGAACGCAGTGTTGGTTCTATAAAGAAGGAAGAATTAGACAAGAAAATCCAATCACTTCTATAAGTGTTTAGCCACTAGAGATAATTGTGGTGAATATGTTAAATATTCACCGCAATTATTCCGTATAAATAAAAAAGTTCTTATATTTGCTTATATATTTGGCAATATGGTTATATAACATAAACTTAAAAATCAGAATTGCTTTTTTATAATTTAATTGTAAGAAGAAACACAAATTTTGTGCATAATGGAAAGTATGAAGAACGACATAAGAACTATTGATTCACTAAAAGGAAAAATAACCATATACAAACTTACAAACAAACAAGGGGCTATCGTTGAATTATCCAGCTTAGGAGCTGGTATCTTGTCTATTATCGTGCCAGATAAAAAAGGCAAGATGGACGATATTGTATTGGGTTATGAAAATCCTATAGATTACATTTATGATGGTCCGTGTGCAGGAAAGATTGCAGGAAGATATGCTAATCGTATCGCAAACGGACATTTGGAAATAAATGGTAAGCTATATCAATTGAATAAAAATTGTGGACCAAATTCATTGCACGGTGGTCCAGAAGGATTCCAAAATCAAATATGGGAATCAAAAATAGAGCAAAACAAGGTGATTTTCACATATAGAAGTCATGATGGCGAAGAGTTCTTCCCCGGTAATCTAACTGCTGTCGTAGCATACGAATGGAACGATGACAATACTTTAAGAATAGACCTAAGGGCAACAACTGATGGCGAAACTGTTGTGAATTTAACAAATCACACATACTTCAACCTTAAGGGAGAAGGAAACGGAAATATCTTAGACCATAAACTGATTCTTAATTGTGACCATTACCTTGCTACTGATGATACGTTGGTTCCTACTGGTGAGTATACTCCAGTAGAAAATACGCCTATGGATTTTATAATTGAGAAAGCTATAGGAAAGGACATTCGTGCTGATTTTAAGGCACTTCACATAGGAAAAGGATATGATCATTGCTGGCTTGTAAACGATTCAGAAGAGCAATTAAAGAGAGTTGCGGTTCTTAGTGAGGAAAGCAGTGGTCGTGAACTTCATATTTCAAGCACGCAAGTGGGTGTGCAAGTATATACGGGAAATTGGCTAAATGGTAGTCCAAAGGGTAAGAATAATCATGTTTATACAGACTATTCTGCTGTAGCTATAGAATGTCAAGGGTTGCCAGATGCACCGAATAAACCGCAATTTCCATCCCAATCGCTAAGACCAGGGGATGAATATCACCAAATAATAATATTCTCTTTTAAAAGTAAATAAAGATGAAACCTACACTTTTATTACTAGCCGCAGGAATGGGTAGCCGTTTTGGAGGCTTAAAACAACTTGAAGGTCTTGGTCCTAATGGAGAAACCATTATGGATTATTCAATTTATGATGCAATACAGGCTGGTTTTGGGAAAGCCGTATTTGTGATACGTAAAGATTTTGAGGAAGAATTTCGAGAGAAAGTTCTATCGAAATATAAAGATGTGATTGAAACACAAGTTGTTTTTCAATCGCTTGATGCTCTGCCAGATGGTATAAAATGCCCAGAGGGTAGGGTTAAACCGTGGGGAACGAATCACGCAATCATGATGGGAAAAGATGCCATAAAAGAGCCATTCTGTGTTATTAATTGCGATGATTTCTATAATAGAGATGCATTCAAGGTGATTGGCGATTTCTTGAATGGGCTTTCTCAAAATAGTTTAAACCAATATGCTATGGTTGGTTTCCGTTGCTGCAATACGTTGTCTGAGAATGGAACGGTTTCTCGTGGCGTGTGTGAAAAGGATAATCAAGGCTATCTAAAGAGTATAGTAGAACGTACTGAAATACAAGTGGTCAACGGAAATGTGTGCTATAAAGATGGTGAAGATTGGGTTGCTATTGATAAAAACAGCCCAGTGTCGATGAATATGTGGGGATTCACACCTGATTATTTCAAATATAGTGAAGACTATTTTAGGGAGTTCCTAAGTGTACCAGAAAATCTGAACAATCTAAAAAGTGAATTCTACATACCATCTATGGTAGACCATTTGATAAATACTAATAAAGCTAGTGTTAAAGTTCTGGATACAAATGCTAAATGGTTTGGTGTGACATACCCAGCCGATAAGCCAAGTGTTGAAGAACAAATCAAGAAATTGATAGATTTAGGAGCTTATCCAGAGAAGTTGTTCTAAATGAAAAATCCATAATGTTGAAGAAGGTGAAGATACTCAAACTTCATCTTCTTTTGTTTTGTGCCATGTCGACTTCATAATTTTGCTGATATCCAAAAAACAAAAAATATTTAAGATATGGCACAAATAAAATCTTTCAGAGAAATTGCATTGGAGTGGAAAACGGTAAAGAAACAATATGTGAAGTTGTCGACATATTCGGCTTATGCTCTCATTTTGGAAAATCACTTGCTTCCTGCGTTTGGTGATATAAAAGTGGTTGAGGAATCTAATGTTCAACAATTCGTGACAAAGAAATTTAATGAAGGGCTAGGGCAGAAAACGATAAAAGATATGTTGACGGTATTAAAGATGATCCTAAAATTTGGAATTAAACGGCAATATACCATGTCTTCCATTAATTGGGACATTAAATTGCCATGCGAGAAAAAATCAAATAATTTGGAGATACTATCGATTGATGCTCAAAAGAAAATAATGAAATATATCAAGACTAATTTCACGTTTAAGAATTTTGGGATTTATCTATGTCTTACAACTGGGATGAGAATAGGAGAGGTGTGTGCATTGCAATGGAAAGATATAGATACTGATTCTGGTACAGTATCGATTAATAAGACTATTGAGCGTATTTACAACATAGAAAATCTGGATGATAAGAAAACGGAGATTGTAATAGACACACCGAAGACGATAAATTCGATTAGGGAAATTCCTATAGCTAATGATGTGATGAAGATGCTAAGGTCTTTCAAGAAACTCGTTAATCCAGATTTTTATGTACTTTCAAACGATGTGGTACCTATAGAGCCACGAACATATCGGAACTACTACAAACAGTTAATGAGGAGTTTGAAAATTCCATTGCTTAAATTTCACGGACTGAGGCATAGTTTCGCTACCCGATGCATTGAAAGCAATTGCGATTATAAGACAGTGAGTGTAATACTAGGTCATTCCAATATAAGCACTACGTTGAATCTGTATGTGCATCCTAACTTTGACCAGAAAAGGAAATGTATAAATAAGATGTTTAAGTCGTTAGATAAATAGGCACATGGCATAAGTCTAAAATAAGCATAAAAATTTGAGAAATCGGAGCAAATATCCTACCTTTGTAATGAAACAGTAATGTTAACGATGATAGAGGAAAAATCTAAAATAACGGCACGTAATAAGTTTACTCTGTATCTGGCGAGTAAACATTTACGAAAAACACCAGAGCGGTTTGCTATACTTGATAAGATTTTTTCCTTGAATGACCATTTTGACATAGAGTCTTTGCATAGCATGCTTGAAGATGATTCCTATCATGTGAGCCGTGCCACAGTGTATAACACGATGGAGCTTTTAACCGATTGTGGACTGGTTCGCAGGCATAGTTTCAACAATCAGCAGGCGAAATACGAGAAGGTTGGAACTTCATCGGCAAACCATCAACATTTGATATGCTCGGAATGTGGAAAAATTAAAGAAGTGAAAGATCCAGAGTTTGCCGCTTATATGAATGCTCGTAAATACACGGCATTCACCACAACTTATTTCCAACTTTATGTTTTCGGTATTTGCAATAATTGTGCTAGAAAGAAGAAACGTATTGAGAAAGAGAAAAAACAACAAAAAATATAATATAATATTAATTCGGAATTATGAAAGTTGATGTTCTTTTAGGACTACAATGGGGCGATGAAGGTAAAGGTAAAGTCGTAGACGTGTTGACACCTCAATATGATATCGTCGCTCGTTTTCAAGGCGGACCAAACGCTGGGCATACTTTAGAATTTGAAGGAAAAAAATACGTGCTACGATCAATTCCATCTGGAATTTTCCAACACGGACAGCTTAATATCATAGGAAATGGTGTTGTTCTTGATCCTATATTGTTCAAGGGCGAGGCGATTGATTTAGAAAAGAGCGGAATTGACATAAAAAAGGTGCTTAAAATTTCAAAGAAGGCACATTTGATATTGCCTACGCACCGTTTATTAGATGCTGCATACGAAACGTTGAAAGGTTCAGCGAAAATAGGAACGACAGGCAAGGGCATTGGACCTACTTATACCGATAAAGTTAGCCGTGACGGTCTTAGAGTAGGTGAATCGTTGAGTGATAACTTCTTAACAAGGTATGAAGCAGCAAAATCAAGGCACATTAAGTTGCTCACAGCGTTGACAGGCGTAACTCCAAATGTTGATGAGTTAGAAAAAGAATGGCTAGATGCAATAAACTATATCAAAGAATTTGATTTGATAGATAGCGAGTTCGTTATAAACAAAGGTTTAGCTGAAGGGAAGAAGGTGCTATGTGAGGGTGCTCAAGGTAGCTTGTTAGACGTGGATTTCGGTTCTTATCCATTTGTAACCTCCTCAAACACCGTATGTGCTGGGGCTTGTGCTGGGTTAGGTGTAGCTCCTAACAAAATAGGCGAAGTGTTTGGTATATTTAAGGCGTATTGTACACGTGTGGGTAGCGGTCCTTTCCCGACAGAGTTGTTTGATGAAACTGGAGCTAAGATTCGTGCTATAGGTCATGAGTATGGTGCTGTGACTGGACGTGAACGTCGATGCGGGTGGATTGACCTTGTTGCGTTAAGATATACAATCATGCTAAATGGCGTAACTCAATTGATAATGATGAAGAGTGACGTCTTGGATGAGTTTGATGAAGTGCTTGTATGCAATTCTTATAAGATAAATGGGGTAGAAACCTCGGATTTCCCATATTCGATTGAAGAAAGTATTGAGCCAGTCTATACGACTCTTCCTGGTTGGAAAACAGATATGACTAAATTTAAGTCTGAAGACGAATTCCCGCAAGCATTTAAGGATTATATTAAGTACATAGAAAATGAATTGCAAGTTCCTATCAGTATCGTTTCTGTAGGTCCGGATCGTGAGCAAACTATAATTCGTAATAAATAAGTCGATTTGATATGGCAAAGATAAAACCATTTAAGGGGCTTAGACCGCCACAAGATTTAGTTACGGAGGTCGTGTCAAGACCATATGATGTGCTAAATTCTGATGAAGCGAGAAAAGAAGCTGAAGGCAATGAGAAATCATTGTATCATATAATAAAGCCAGAGATAGATTTTGAGCTAGGAACAGATGAACACGATGCTCGTGTTTATGATAAAGCTGTTAGCAATTTCAAGATGTTCCAAGAAAAAGGATGGCTAGTTCAAGATGATGAAGATCATTATTATATATATGCTCAAACTATGGATGGCAGAACACAGTACGGTTTTGTTATTGCGGCAAATGTAGATGATTACATGGAAGGTCGTATTAAAAAACACGAACTAACTAGGCGCGACAAAGAAGAAGATAGGATGAAACACGTTCGCATAAATAATGCTAATATCGAACCTGTATTTTTTGCTTTTCCTGATAATGCTGAGCTTGAGCGTATTCTTAAACAAGAAACAATCAAAGAGCCAGAATATGATTTTACCACAGATGATGGATTTGGGCATCATTTTTGGAAAATAAATGATAAGGCTACGATAGTTGAAATAACAAGGCTTTTTGCTGAGATTCCATCGTTGTATATTGCAGATGGGCATCATAGAAGTGCTGCAGCGGCTTTAGTGGGACATGAGAAGGCTTTGGCAAATCCAAATCACACAGGAGATGAAGAATACAATTATTTCCTAGCTGTGGCATTCCCTGCATCACATTTACGTATTATAGATTATAATAGGGTAGTAAAGGATTTGAATGGATTAACACCAAACGAATTTCTTAATAAACTAAGTGCGAATTTTGATGTTGAGGAAAAGGGTACGGATATTTATACTCCTGAAAAATTACATAATTTCTCATTGTACCTATCAGGAAAATGGTATTCATTGACTGCAAAAAATGGAACATATAACGATGATGATCCTATTGGTGTCCTTGATGTTACAATATCTTCTGATTTAATCCTTCGTGATATTTTAAATATCCAAGATTTGAGAAGTGACAAGAGGATTGACTTTGTTGGTGGAATAAGAGGACTAGGAGAATTGAAAAAACGAGTTGATAGTGGAGAAATGATGATGGCATTGGCTTTATATCCAGTGAGTATGGAACAGCTAATCAATATTGCCGATACAGGAAATATAATGCCTCCAAAAACCACATGGTTTGAGCCGAAGCTACGCTCGGGACTTGTTATTCACAAGTTAGATTAACATTCTGTTTTTTATATAAAAGGGTTGCTGATTTTCACATATTCAGTAACCTTTTTTGTTATCTACATCTGGAACCTCTTAATTTCGGTCGTATAGCATCTGGTATATGCTCAATTTTAAAGTCATGATAGTCGCCTGTAACAAACACGACATCAATTTGTATACCAAGGGGTAACTTATAATATCTTAAATATAAGTTGGCGGCACGTAAAAGATTTAACCGTTTTTTGTCGTCAATAACCACGTTAGGGGCAAAATCAGAAGTCGTCCGTGTCTTGACTTCAACAAACACTATCCGATTGTTGTATTCAGCAATAATATCAACTTCCAATTTTTCAAATCGCCAGTTCCGCTCTCTTATAATATAACCTTTTTTTATAAGATATTCAGTTGCAGCTTGTTCGCCTAATTGTCCGATGATATTGTGCCTAGCCATATAAGTCCTTTTTCAAAAGAGAAACGCAAAATTGGAAAATATATTTTGGCATATAAAAAAAATACATTATCTTTGTGTCGAAATCATGGTGATATAGTGTAGTGGCCTAGCACGCCACCCTCTCACGGTGGAGACCCGGG
>CAZSHA010000061.1:0-14396 GCA_964606575.1 uncultured Muribaculaceae bacterium
GAATTAGAAGAAAAACAGTATACCGCCGATAATATTCAGGTGCTTGAAGGACTTGAAGCGGTGCGTAAGCGTCCGTCAATGTATATTGGCGATACGAGCAGCAAGGGTTTGCACCACTTGGTATATGAGGTGGTTGATAACTCGATAGACGAGGCTTTAGCAGGCTTTGCTTCTCACATAGAGGTGACAATCACAGAGGATAATTCTATCAAAGTCGTGGACAATGGTCGTGGTATTCCGGTGGATATGCACGAGAAGTTGCATAAGCCGGCTCTTGAGGTGGTTTTGACTGTGCTTCACGCTGGAGGAAAGTTCGATAAAGGCTCTTATAAGGTGTCGGGCGGTCTGCACGGTGTGGGTGTATCTTGTGTTAATGCGTTGTCTACATATCTGCGTGCAGAGGTTCGCCGTGATGGCAAGGTGTATATGCAAGAATATAGTTGCGGACACCCGACTAGCGAAATGAAAGTGATGGGTGAAACCGAAGAGCATGGAACCACAATTTATTTCCACCCCGATGAAACCATATTCTCGGAAACGATGTATGATTACAATACATTGGCTACACGCCTTCGTGACTTGGCTTTCTTGAATGCAGGAATCACATTGACACTTACCGACATGCGAGATAAAGACGATGAAGGCAATGCGAGAAAGGAAGTGTTCTATTCTGAAACTGGTCTTGATGATTTTGTTCAATATATAGACTCTAACAAGGAGCATCTTATAAATGATGTTATCCATATCAATATAGAGAAACAAGGTATTCCAGTGGAAGTGGCGATGACCTACAACACTACTTTCAATGAGAATGTGTACTCCTATGTGAACAATATAAACACGATAGAGGGCGGTACGCACTTGACTGGTTTCCGCCGCGGCTTGACAAGCACGTTGAAGAAATATGCCGAGGACTCAAAGATTCTTGAAAAAGAAAAGGTGGAAGTGGCTAGCGATGACTTCCGTGAGGGCTTGACTGCGGTAGTTTCGGTTAAGGTGCTAGAGCCTCAATTTGAGGGTCAGACTAAGACTAAACTAGGTAACACCGAGGTGATAGGTGCCGTTCAAACTGCAGTAGCAGAGGCTTTAGGCAACTATTTGGAAGAGCATCCTAATCAAGCTAAGGCTATTGTAGAGAAAGTTGTACTAGCGGCTAAGGCACGCCATGCGGCATATAATGCCCGCATGAAGGTTCAGAGAAAGTCGCCTCTGACAGGCGGCGGATTGCCTGGTAAACTTGCCGATTGCTCGTCAAGAGTGCCAGATGAATGCGAGTTGTTCCTTGTCGAGGGAGATTCGGCTGGCGGTACTGCAAAGCAAGGTCGTGACCGTATGTTCCAAGCTATTTTGCCGCTTCGTGGTAAGATTTTGAACGTCGAGAAGGCTATGGAGCATAAAATTCTTGACAGCGAGGAAATAGTTAACCTATTCCGTGCATTAGGCGTTACTATAGGAACAGAAGACGACCCGAAAGAAGCTAACTTGAGCAAGTTGCGTTATCACAAGATTATCATCATGACCGATGCCGATGTGGATGGAGCTCACATAGCAACGTTGCTAATGACATTCTTCTTCCGCCGTATGCGTCCTATCATCGAGAACGGCTATTTGTATTTGGCTACTCCACCGTTGTATAAGTGCAGCAAGGGCAACTATGAGGAATATTGTTGGGATGAGCAACAGCGTGAACAGTTTATTTTGCGTTACGGCAACGGAGAAGAAAAGCAAGTGAAGGTGCAGCGCTATAAGGGTCTTGGTGAGATGAATGCCGAGCAACTTTGGGATACTACAATGGATCCAGAAAACCGTATTTTGAAGCAAGTACACATTTCTGATGCTGCCGAGAGTGACCGCATTTTCTCGATGCTTATGGGAGAGGATGTAGCTCCACGCCGTGAGTTCATAGAGAAAAATGCTACTTATGCTAATATCGATACTTAATTTGTAATAAAACAATAGTTTATACGGCGGGCGGTATGTTTAAAATGACATATCGCCTTTTTAGTTGATTGATATGCTGTTTTTAGGTTTTCGGAAATGAATTTAAACAGCTTGTAAATATTTTTGACATATAGCGATTTAAACTTTATGCCTGATGCTGCATCAATAATAACGAAAGCAATAATTTGAAAGGTTGTTTATCAAGATTGAAAACTATTAGCTAATGAATTGCAACGTATCGGAATATAGGCTTGTTGAAATGCTTAAAAATCCAGCGGAACGTGAACAGGGGTTCAGATTGCTGCTAGGGACTTATGGCGATAAACTATATTGGCACATCCGCCGTATAGTTGTGAGCCGAGAGGATGCCGAAGATACAATGCAAGAAACGGCAATAAAGATTTTCAGCAAGTTGGACAGCTTTAATGGCGACAGTTCTTTGTTCACCTGGGCTTATAGCATAGCCACAAACGAGGCTTTACAATTGTTGAGGCGTAAGTGCGGATTGTTCCAATCGATTGACGGTGAGGGCGTGGGTGAACGGCTGAAAGAAACATTGTATGCCGAAAACGGTGCCGACGGGTCTTCGGCTGAAGTGATGTTCCAAGAGGCTTTGCTGAAATTGCCCACGCAACAACGCTTGGCGTTCAACATGCGGTATTATGATGATATGCCTTACGAAGATATTGCTAAAATAACCGGTAAGAATGTGAGTACGTTGAAATCGAACTATCATTTTGCCGTAGAGAAGATTAAAAAATATATAAACGACAACGCAATATGAAAGAGCTGGAAGAATTAGTAGGCAAGAAGATGCCTTATAGCGAAAGCGGAACTTATGTGGCTCAGTTGATTGAGGAATGTGCCGACAAGGCTGTTGCCGATGCTGGCATGTACAAAAGAAAAAATACGGTGAGGTTAGTTAGGGGGCTTTGCTCAGTGGCAGCCATGTTGCTTGTTGCGGTAACGCTATATATAGGCTTGAATCAAGAAAGCCCGTATGAGAAAATTCAGAACAGCAAGTCGCTAGCCGAGGTGATAAACTCGATGAGCGAGGAGCAATTGATGTGTGTGAATTATTATGAAGTAGAAGACATTCCGGAATATTAATAATAAAACAATTAACAGATTATTAAGATGAAGAAGATAATGATGATTATGGTGCTTGTGGCAGTATTTGCTGTGGGTGCAGTAGCTCAACCGAAACAATTGAGCAAGGAAGATAAAGAGAAGTTGTTTAACGGGAAGGCTCAAATGATGCAGAAGAAGTTGGGACTTTCAGAGGAACAGACAGCAGCATTTTTACCTCTGTACAAGAGTTATCAAGAGGATATAAACAAGCTGAAAAGACCAGAAAGGGTAGATGGAAAGTCGGAAACGCTGACTAGCGACCAAGCCTATAATGCTGTAGTATCTCAATTGCAATTTAAGGAAAACATCTTGGATGTTCAAAAGAAGTATATAGGTAAATTGAAATCGGTGCTTACTCCGCAACAGTTAATGCAATTTTTGAGAGCAGAGAATGATGTGCAAATGAGCATACGTGACCACAAGAAAGGCAGGAGAGCGACACTTGAGGGACACAAGAAATTTGGCAAGATGGGTAAGAAGCGATTTGGAAAGGGCAAGCCAGCGGCTGACCGCATGAAATGCGATTCGCTAGCAAAATCTTGCGCGGCTCAAGACATGATGCCAGAAAATAACTAGAACAAAAGGAACCCCTTTATGACTTTCACGCATGTGAAAAGAGTAAATTAGTTTTAGAAGGGATGCGGCGTTATACTATTGTAGGTTTCGGTATAACGTCGCATTTTTTATTGAAGCCAGCATGGGGCTGTTGAGAACTCGAAGTTATTAACAAAAAAGCCCACTTATCAACAATTTTGTCATTTTTAGCCTGAATGTTAAGGTTATATGCGTAAAAAATAATTCCTTTGCAGTGTAAAATTTTCGATATGGGAAAGATTATAGCTATTGCAAACCAAAAAGGCGGAGTAGGAAAGACCACGACTTCTATTAACCTTGCCGCATCACTTGCCGTGCAAGGGAAAAAAGTGTTGATTATAGATGCCGATCCGCAGGCAAACGCCACATCGGGGCTGGGTGTTGACCCAAAGCAGATGTCATCATCTATTTATGAATGTTTGGTCGATGATTACCCGCTAGATGGTACTCAAGTGAAGACTTGCGTAGAGAATTTAGAGCTAGTAGGTTCTCGTATAGACTTGGTGGGTGCGGAGTTGGAACTAATTAATAAGCCAAACCGTGAGCGTGTGTTGCGTACTTTACTAGACCAAGTTAAGGATAAATATGACTTCATGCTTATTGACTGTAGCCCATCTCTGGGGCTTATAACGGTGAACGCCTTGACGGCTGCTGATTCTGTGATAATACCAGTACAAGCTGAATATTTCGCATTGGAGGGTATTAGCAAGTTGCTGAACACGATACGTATAATAAAGTCGAAATTGAATCCTGCGTTGCAGATTGAAGGATTCTTGTTGACTATGTATGATGCTCGCTTACGCCTAGCCAATCAGATTTATGAGGAATTGAAAGGGCATTTTGCCGATATGGTGTTTGATACGGTCATTCCTCGTAACATTCGCTTGAGTGAAGCACCGAGCCACGGATTGCCTGCAATCTTATATGATGCAACGAGCCGTGGGGCAACAAGCCATTTGCAGCTTGCCAAAGAGATAATCGCAAAAAATCGCAGAAAACAGCCAAAGAATAATTAACAACGAATATCATAAGATAGATATATATGGCAATTAGAAGAAATGCTTTAGGCAGGGGATTGGACTCGCTAATATCAATGGATGACGTGCAGACTAGCGGGTCTTCGGCAATAAATGAGATACCAGTATCGCAGATTGTGCCTAATCCCGATCAGCCTCGTAACTTTTTTGACGAGGAGGCTTTGGAAGAATTGGCAAGCTCGATACGTGAGTTAGGTATAATACAACCGTTGACGTTGCGTAAAATAGCATCCGATAATTATCAGATAATTTCTGGTGAGCGTCGTTACCGTGCGGCTAAGATGGCTGGTCTTGATTCTGTTCCGGCTTATATACGCACCGCAACCGATACCGAGCTAACTGAAATGGCTCTTATCGAAAATATACAGCGAGAGGATTTGAATGCCATTGAAATAGCTTTGACGTTTAAAAAACTTATAGAGCAATATAAACTCACTCAAGAGAGGCTGAGCGAGCGTATCGGGAAAAAGCGTGCTACTATCGCCAACTTCCTACGGTTGCTGAAATTGCCTGCCGAAGTGCAGCTCGGGCTTCGTGACCGTCTTGTCGACATGGGGCATGCGCGAGCCATTTTAATGGTAGAAAAGCCTTCTTTGCAGTTAAAACTTTATAATGAAACTATTAAAAAAAGTTTATCTGTTCGTCAAGTAGAGGCGATGGCAAAGCGTTACCAAGAGATGACAGAAGAAGGCTCAGAAGTGGCTGCTGGTGTTGATAAACGCTTGAAAAACAGTGATTACCGCATTTTGCAAAAACATTTATCCACAGCCTTTAGTACCGATGTTAAGTTCTCTTGCGATGTAAACGGTAAAGGAAAAATAACATTCCCTTTCAAAAATGAGGCGGAACTAGAGCGATTAATTGCTATCTTTGACAAATTAAAAAATGATGATTCGCAAAAATCGTGATATTGATAGGTGCGAATCAACTAATTTTGCGTATTAGTGAACACAGATAAGAGGATTAGAAGAAGTGTCGTTTGCAACTTGGCGATATTGTTAAGTTGCATATTGTCGTCCCCTATGGTGTCGCAAAACTTAGGCAAGCCCAGTAAAACGATAATCAAAAGTAGCGAGCCTTCTTTGCATCGTCAAGGCAGAGTCGCTCTTGGTGAAAAATCGAATTTGGAAACAGCTCCTGTATTTGGCTTAGAGGAAAAGACAGATACTGTGTTGGTGAATGATTCATTGACGGTTGCCAGCGATTCGATAGAGGCTATGAAGAGGCTAGCCTTGATGAAAGTCGTGGAGGATTCATTGAGAAAAGACTCTATTCTACGTGTCGATTTAGGAAATGTAAGAATTTTCAAACCCGATCCGAATAGGGCTATGTGGCTTTCGTTGCTATGTCCTGGACTAGGACAGGTCTACAATAGGCGATATTGGAAACTGCCTATAATAGTGGGTGGCTTTGTGGGGCTTGGATATGCTACTGCATGGAACAACCGTATGCTTACCGACTACACGAAGGCTTATCGTGATGCGATGGATAGCGACCCTTCTACGAATAGTTATATGGATTTTTATCCGCCTACTACCAAGGAGGAGGATATAAATATGGAATGGCTTAAACGTGCCTTGAAGTCAAAGAAAGATTATTATCGAAGAAATAAAGAATTGTGTGTAATCAGTATGGTGGGCGTGTATCTGCTATGCGTGGTGGATGCTTATGTCGATGCGTCGCTCATGAATTTTGACATAAGCGAAGATTTGTCAATGCAAGTGAAGCCTGCTGTGATAGAACCCAAATATACGGACAAACGCATACCGACACTGGGACTGCAGTGTGCGGTTAGCTTTTAAATAAAGAAATAAACAGGATGAGAAAACAAAGAATTTTAGGACTGTTGATGTCGGGATTTATGGCGGCTTCGGTTGCGGTGGCTGCCGAGAAACCTTCGTTGCTGACCATAAAAGAAACTATAACAGACACAGCTATAGTATATCCAGCAAGTTTTGAAACAGATACTGAGAAACTCCTTCAGAATTGGTATATACAGAATTACACTGTGCTCGATGAGGAAGTAGAGGAGCGTCCTAGCAACGAGGCGACTGATGAAGAATATATAAAAAGACTTGCGGCGATACCTGCTGTTATAGAAATGCCATATAATCAGGTCGTGCGTAAGCATATAGATATGTATGTCAACAAACGCCGCACTTTGGTGGAGGCTATGTTGGGTATGAGTTTGTATTATATGCCTATCTTTGAGCAGGCTCTGGAACAAGAAGGTTTGCCGCTCGAATTAAAATATCTTCCAGTAGTGGAATCAGCTCTTGATCCAGTGGCTAAATCCCGTGTAGGAGCAGCTGGATTGTGGCAGTTCATGGTAGCTACGGCTAAAGGGTTAGGCTTGGAAGTAAATTCTTTGGTTGATGAGCGTATGGATCCATATAGGTCTTCGGTAATGGCTGCAAAATATCTAAAGCAACTATATAGTATTTATAACGATTGGTCGTTAGCGATAGCGGCTTACAACTGCGGTCCGGGTAAGGTGAATCAAGCATTACGCCGTGCAGGAGGCGAGGGCAAAGATTATTGGCAGATTTATGCGTTCTTGCCAAAAGAAACAAGAGGTTACGTTCCTGCATTTATAGCTGCCAATTACATTATGACTTATTTTAAATATCATAATATTAGCCCTGGGTTAGCTAAGAAACCTATTGTGATTGATACTGTGCAAGTTAAAAGGCGTGTCAACTTCAACCAGATAGCACAAGTGCTTAACATGTCGCTTGACGAGTTGCGGGTGTTGAATCCACAATATCGCAGGGATGTGATACCGGGTGATATACGTCCATATACGTTGGCGTTGCCATCACAGCAGATTTACAGCTATATAATGAGTGAGGACAGCATTACTAGCTTCAATGCCAAGAAATATGCGCGCAGATTGCAAGTAGAGCCTGTCACTGAACAGTATGTTACCGACGACAGCGGTGAATATACTTATGAAACCAAGACGGTGACTAAAAGGCATAAAATCAGAAGAGGAGAAACTTTAGGTGAAATTGCAAATAAATACGGAGTATCTGTAAGTTCTATAAAAAGAGCTAATGGACTAAGAAACAACAATCTTGTGGCTGGCAAGTACTTGAAAATAAAAACGACTGAACGTGTTAAAGTGCCTAAGCAAGAGGACAATGTGGATTTAGCAAATGAAGACGAAGTAGATAGTATTGCGCTTCAGGCTGTTTCAAATAAGGAGGAAAAGAAGGTTGAGAAGGCAAAAACTAAAGCTAAAAAGCAGAAAGAAACTGCGTCTAATAAATCAAACAGAAAGAAAGAAACTTCAGAAAAGCCTAAGAAGAAAGAATCTAAATCATCGGGAACTCACATAGTTAAATCGGGTGAGTCGCTATATGTTATTGCAGAAAGGCATGGCGTGACCGTAAATGAAATTAAAAAGGCAAATTCGCTATCGAATAATAAGATTAAACCTGGTCAGAAACTGGTGATTCCTAAGAAAAAGAGCGAGAAGAAGTCGAGTACACAGGCTAAGTCAAGCAAGCGTAAACGCTCTTGATGCCTTTAGAAATATAGAAGTATGGGTATTGGAAGGTTGTCGGTGAAACTATGTTGCAGACAACCTTTCTTTTTTTGTGTCTTTTTGACCAAATGACCGTATTTTTTGATTCTTTTGTATGAAAATTGCGTATAAAAATACATTTTTATAGCAAAAGTGGCTTTTGCTAACTTTTTTGTTGCTATTTTTGCACTGATATATAAAATATTCACATCAATATAGAATCATATATGAGGAATAAGAAAAATCGTCTGCAACTCATTGCAAAATTGATAAAGAACAATTGTGTGGGCAGTCAGGATGAATTGGCTCATTTGCTGGCGGCTAGCGGTTATGTGGTGACGCAAGCAACTTTGTCGCGCGACTTGAAAACGCTGAAAGCCACTAAAGTTGCTACCGATATGGGCGGATATATGTATATAATTCCTGACAGCAATGATTTGCAAGATTCTATGTTGTCGAGGGGTGTTTCTTATTCTACGTATTCGGTTCACGCAACTAGTTTTGTGTCATTGGAGTTTTCGGGACATCTGGCTGTTATAAAGACTCGTAATGGATATGCCAGCGGTCTTGCATACGACTTGGATATGAGCAAGTCGCCAGAGATTCTGGGGACTATAGCCGGAGCTGATACGGTGTTCGCTATATTGAGAGAAGACGTGACTAAAGAGGAGGCGAAAAAGGTGTTTGCTAAATTCTTGCCCTTGATACCCGAAGAAGAGGTTGATTAATCATATTATTTTCAAAATATATTTATAACGAAAAAGAGGCTTATTTTTAAAATTGGAAATGATTAAAGCAGAAGAAATCGAAATCGTTGTCGCTAGCGCGGAGCATGTCAAGTATGTAGAAGAAGTGCTTGACACGATTCATCGTGCGGCTAAGGTGCGTGGCACAGGTATAGCGAAACGCTCGCCTGAGTATGTCAAGCAGAAAATGATTGAGGGAAAGGCTGTACTAGCCCTTTATTATGGCAAGTTTGCCGGTTTCAGCTACATCGAGAGCTGGAGTAACAAGAAATTTGTGGCTAATTCGGGGTTGATAGTTAATCCTGATTTTCGTAATTTAGGACTGGCAAAAAGAATAAAACGACGAATATTTGATTTATCGCGTGAGATGTTTCCGGAAGCGAAAATATTCAGCTTGACTACCGGAGAGGCGGTAATGAAAATCAATAGTGAGCTGGGTTTCCGTCCTGTCACATTCCCTTCGCTTACTGATGATGAAGCGTTTTGGCGTGGGTGCGAAAGTTGCGTGAATTTTGACATATTGCAACGTAACGGCAGGCACATGTGCTTATGCACAGGATTGTTATACGACCCTGCGGAACATGAAGATGATGGGAAATAAATCCCAGTCATAATTTTTTGAGAATTAGAGATTATAAAAAAGGAACAATACTATAATAACATAAAAGATGGAAAAGAAAAAAGTCGTATTGGCATTCAGTGGAGGTCTTGATACCTCTTATTGTGTAAAATATCTAAGCGAAGATTGCGGCTATGAGGTATATACCGCAATTGCTAATACAGGAGGCTTTAGTGCCGAGGAGTTGAAAAACATTGAGGCTCGTGCATTGGCGCTTGGTGCTAAAGAGCATGCCACTCTCGACATCACACAAGAATACTACGAGAAAAGTATACGTTACATGGTTTTCGGTAACGTGCTACGTAACGGAACTTATCCTATTTCAGTTAGCTCAGAACGTATTTTCCAAGCTATTGCCATCATCAATTATGCCAAGAGCGTGGGAGCTAAATATGTTGCTCATGGCAGTACTAGCGCAGGAAACGACCAAATTCGTTTCGACTTGACTTTCCAAATCCTAGCTCCAGAAATTGAAATCATCACACCTACTCGTGACAAGAATTTGACACGTGAGTATGAAATTAACTATCTAAAAGAGCATGGCTATGTTGCCGACTTCACAAAGTTGGAATATAGTATAAATAAAGGTTTATGGGGTACTAGTATCGGTGGAAAAGAAACGTTGAAGAGCAACGAAACTCTTCCAGAAGAGGCTTATCCAACCCAAATGACTGCAATCGAGAATAGCCGTATTACTTTGGACTTTGAAAAAGGAGAGATTGCGGCGGTTAACGGATTGAAGTTTGATGATAAGGTTTCGGCGATACAATATCTTGAGGAGGTTGTAGCTCCTTATGCTTTAGGTCGTGATATGCACATCGGCGATACCATTATCGGTATAAAAGGACGAGTGGGATTTGAGGCTGGAGCACCTATGCTAATCATTGCGGCTCACAAGATGCTAGAAAAGCACACTTTGACTAAGTGGCAACAATATTGGAAAGACCAGATAGGAACTTGGTATGGGATGTTCTTGCATGAAGCCCAATATCTAGAGCCGGTAATGCGTGATATGGAAGCGTTCCTTGAATCATCGCAAGATAATGTTACTGGTCGTGTGATAGTGGATTTGAAACCATATCATTATGTGCTAGTGGGCGTGGAGAGTCCGTTTGACTTGATGAAGAGCGACTTTGGCGAGTATGGCGAGTTGAGCAAGGGCTGGACTGCCGACGATGTTAAAGGCTTTACACGTATATTAGGAAATCAAATGAAGATATTTCATAACATTCAAAAGAGGAACGGAAAAACGGAAGAATAATGATAAAAGCTGGTATAATAGGTGGAGCAGGCTATACGGCAGGCGAATTGATCAGGTTGCTACTTGTGCATCCTGATGTTGAATTGAAATGGGTAAATAGCAGCAGCAATGCGGGAAATCTTGTAACCGATGTGCATCAAGGATTGGTGGGCGACTTGGATTTGAGGTTCACTTCTGAAACTCCTTTTGAGGAGATTGATGTGCTATTCTTCTGCACGCCTCACGGCGAAACCCGCAAATTCATGGAATCTCATGTAGTACCCGCTGATTTGCGTATTATTGACCTTTCTCAGGACTATCGAATACAAGACGGAACGCACGATTTCTATTATGGATTGCCTGAGTTGAATCGTCGCCGTATAGTCAAGGAAGGAGCAAAACACATTGCTAATCCCGGCTGCTTCGCTACTTGTATTCAGTTGGCGTTGCTTCCTCTTGCAAAAAATCTGTTGCTTAATAGCGACATCCATGTTAATGCTATCACTGGTAGCACTGGAGCTGGCGTAAAACCTAGTGCTACATCGCATTTCTCGTGGCGTAACGATAATGTGAGCATTTATAAGCCATTTAAACACCAACATTTGGCAGAGATAAAGCAATCGTTGTCGCAATTGCAGAATAGTTTCAAGGCTGGGGTGGATTTTATTCCGGTAAGAGGCTGTTTCTCTCGTGGAATTTTCACTACTGCTTATCTTGACTGTCCTATCGAATTGAGCGAGATTCGTAAACTATATGAATCGTATTATGATGACCATAATTTCACATTCGTTGTTGACAAGATGCCAGATTTGAAAGATGTAGTGAACACCAATAAATGTCTTATTCATCTAATAAAAGAAGACGGCAAACTATTGGTGGTGAGTGTTATAGATAATTTGTTGAAGGGAGCTTCTGGTCAAGCGGTGCATAACATGAACTTGCTGTTCGGCTTGCATGAGTGTACTGGCTTGAAACTGAAACCATCGGCTTTCTAAAAAAAGAAATCGGCAATGAAACTTTTTGACGTATATCCGCTTTTTGATATTGAGGTCGTTAAGGGACGCGGGGTTCGCACCTACGATGCTCAAGGAGTAGAATATCTCGACCTCTATGGTGGTCATGCGGTAATATCGGTAGGTCATTCGCATCCTCATTATGTTGAGGCGTTGAAAAAACAAGCTGAAAATCTTGTTTTCTACTCTAATTCTGTGATTAATTCGCTTCAACAACGTCTTGCCGACAAGTTGGGTAAGGCTTCTGGATATGATGATTATCAGCTGTTTTTGGTTAATTCAGGAGCAGAGGCGAATGAGAACGCATTGAAATTGGCATCGTTCCACACTGGTCGGAAGCGAGTCTTGGCATTTAAGAAAGCCTTTCATGGAAGAACATCGTTGGCGGTAGAAGCTACCGATAATCCGAAAATTGTAGCTCCAGTCAACACTAGCGGCAATATCACTTTTGTGCTATTGAACGATATAGATGCTGTACGTGCAGAATTGGATAAAGGTGATGTGTGCGCAGTGATTATAGAGGGTATACAAGGTGTAGGCGGTGTACAGATTCCTGATAACAATTTCTTGAAGCAGTTGCGTGAGGTGTGCGATGCTGCAGGCACGGTGCTTGTGCTTGACGAGATACAGAGCGGTTATGGTCGCTCGGGTAAATTCTTCGCCCATCAATACGCTGGAATCCGTCCCGATATTATCACTATGGCAAAGGGCATAGGCAATGGCTTTCCGTTAAGCGGTATGTTGATAAGTCCTGATATAAAGCCGGTCTATGGAATGTTAGGCACGACTTTCGGCGGAAACCATCTTGCATGTGCGGCTGGAATCGCTGTTCTAGAGATATTTGAAGCTGAAAATCTGGTTGATAATGCTCGTGAAGTAGGCGAATATTTGATTTCTCAACTTCATGAGATTCCGCAGATAAAGGAAGTGCGCGGTCGTGGCTTGATGATAGGTTTAGAGTTTGGAGAACCGGTGAAAGAGTTACGCAAGAAGTTGCTGTTTGAGCAACATGTGTTCACTGGGGCTTCGGGAACTAACGTGTTGCGTTTGTTGCCGCCTCTAGTGCTTACGAAGGCTGATGCCGATGAGTTTATTAGCCGTCTTAAGAAAGTGTTATGATGCGAATAGGTATAATCGGCGCAGGCAATATGGGCGGTGCTATCGCTAGGGGGCTTGCCTCTGGTGGAAAAGTGGATGCGGCTCACATCGCTGTGAGTTGTCCGAATCGTCATGGCGAACTCGATGTGCTTAAAACGGCGTACCCTGATATTACCGTTTCCTCTGACAATGAAGTGGCTGTGCGTAATGCTGATTTGATTGTGGTAGCTGTAAAGCCTTGGCTTCTTGATGAAGTGATGAAACCGCTTATGCCTAAGATTGACTTTGCTCGACAATCTATTGTGTCGGTTGTGGCAGGAGCCGCGCTTGACCATATTGCTGAGTTGGCTAGCGGTTATTGCGAGTCGCCGGCTGTGATGAGCCTAATACCTAATACAGCTATCTCGGTGCATGAAAGTATGACTTTCTTGTGTGGAAAAAATGTAGCTCCAGAACAGCTAGAAGCCGTTAAGGACATTTTTGATGAGCTTGGTGAAACCATGATTGTTGACGAACGGCTCATGAGGGCTGGTATGGCGTTGGCTTCGTGCGGAATTGCTTATGCTATGCGGTATATTCGTGCGGCATCCGAAGGCGGCGTGGAGCTTGGCATGTACCCTGATGATGCTAAACGCATCGTGATGCAAACACTTAAAGGTGCTGTGGCACTGCTGGAGAAGAGCGGGAATCATCCTGAATCGGAGATTGACAAGGTTACGACTCCTGGCGGAATCACTATAAAGGGTCTTAATGCTATGGAGGCTAACGGCTTCACAAATGCTGTGATAGAAGGGCTTAGAAAAAGTGTAAAATGAATTAGGCAAGATTCGAAAACTTTAAAAACTGAAAAATGTCGGTAAATAAAGTAATATTAATAGGTAATGTTGGCAAAGATCCAGATGTGAGATACACTGCTCCCGATCAAGCTGTGGCTACGTTCTCGCTCGCTACTACCGAGCGAGGATATACTAAAGCTGACGGTACGCAAGCTCCCGATAAAACCGAGTGGCACAATATAGTGATGTGGGGGCGTAACGCTCAGATTGCCGAAAAATACATAAGAAAAGGCTCTCAACTCTATATAGAGGGCAAGTTGCGTACACGTGTGTGGGAAGACCGTAACCAGATTAAGCGTTATGTGACCGAGGTGTATGTCGACACTTTCGATTTCTTGGGTACGAAAAAGGACTAAGTAACCCGCATCAATATTTAAGCAGGTGAGAAAACGTGTAAGGCGGTTTGGAGTATAAAACACTTCTAAACCGCTTAATTATCTCATTCGGTATTGTGATTTTATAAATTTCATTAGAGATTTTTTTCATTAATAGTTGCGTAAACCGTCAATAAACGGTATTTTTGTAGAAAAATAGAATATAAATTTTAATAACTAATCAATTAATAATTAAATTCAGAACTACTATGTGGTTAACCAAATCATCTGTAGGTAG
>CAZSHA010000062.1:0-14287 GCA_964606575.1 uncultured Muribaculaceae bacterium
CCGCAAAATACCGGAAGAGATTTTTTTCGATAAATTACCATAACAACTCGGATAAGGCTTTGAGATTCTGCGGATTAAAGAGAATGTTATTAAACGTTAAAAAGAAAAAGCGGGAGGTTCACAGCGGGAGAAAGCAAGGATTGGGAGTTATGAGAGTATAACGGGAAAGGAGGCTGTGCGGGTTCCGCACAACCTCCTGATATCAAGTTTTTCCTAGAGCAAAATTACTTCTCCTTTACAGCACCACCTTGGTGGTCTTTGAGCCTTGCTTCTTGACGAAAACGCCCTTTGAAGGGTTCTCAACTCTCACGCCTAACAAGTCATAATATTCTACTTGCGAATCTCCGTCTTTTACCACGTCCTCAACACCAGTTATATCATCAACTACTAGAATGTCACAACTAGCTTGCACTCCGCTGCCGTCATCGGCTGTAGCTGTTACGGTCGCAGTTCCTAGCCCCGCACCCATTATAGTAGCAGTGCCATCGCTGTTCACTTTCACCACCGCAATAGATGTATCGCTTGATTCCCATGTTACTGTTTGCACTTCAGCATCTTGAGGATAAACTGTATACGTTAACTCAGCCGTACCGAACATTTCTAGAGCCACAAAATCCACGCTCAATATTATTGAATCCACCTTTATAGTATAGACTTCAACTTCACAAGTTGCACTCAAATTGCTACCATCGGTAGTAGAAGCCGTGATTGTAGCTTTTCCCTCACCAGCACCAAGCACAGTCACCGAACCGTCACCATTAACCTTCAGAGCCGCAATAGTTTCATCACTCGTATTCCATTCTATATCCTTAAAATGAGCATTTTGAGGTAGCACCTCACAAGTCAAGTCAAATGATTCCATTTTCTTCAACCTTACCGCTTTTTCATTAAGACTTATTGAATCAACTTTAATATAAGTCACATTTACTTCACATGAATCGCTCAAATTGCTGCCATCTACCGTTTTAGCCACCACATAAGTTTTTCCTATAGCTACACCTTCAATCACACCATTGCTGTTCACCTTCACTATTGTACTATCACAGCTTTCCCACAACAATTCACTTATAGAAACATTTGCAGGAGCCAATGTTGCCGCTAATTGGAAATCAGTATTTATTTCTAATTCCACATCTGAATCCAACGCCAAACTTTCCGCTTGATACAGTATCTTAATATTTTTAAAATTGCCCCACACGCCATCGCTCCAATATGCCACGTAAGCATCTTTAGGGACATAAAGCACACAATTAGACATGTCTACATCGGCAAAGGCATCTTCAGCACATGTTGGAGGTGTGGTGTTTAATGAAACTACAACGCTTAAATTTCCACAACCATTAAACGCACGGCTACCAACCTCGCTAACCCCACTAGGAATTACCACTGATGACATTCCACAACCGCTAAAAGCCAAGCTATCTATCTTTTCTACACAATATTTCACCTCATTAAATAATAATGTATCAGGAATCACGATGTACTCAGAAGAAACGCATCCCGAAACCGAAGCCATACGAGAATCACCAGTCTTCACCCTATATTTAAAGCCATCTTGCGAGACATCAACATACTCGGGGTCGAACGTATACATAGCCAAACGATTTCTCGGGACAAAATGGAACACGTTAGCAGTCAAATCCTTATTTACACTGGCAACCAGAGCATTTTGATAATTTGTCGTTTCACCTGAAGGATAAACATAAGTGGCAACTTCTTCACCAGTCTTCAAGTTCTTAACCGCAAAGTCGTGATAACGAGCTCCGTCCTTAGCCCTATTCACTAGGTAATAAGTTTCTTCACCAATGGTGAACACATCGAATGCCGTGGTAGTTGCGGCTTTATCGAACCCTACAACGCTTTCCCCATAACTGTCTAAAAAGATTTTAGCAGGGTCGGAAGTACCGTCGGAATATCGTAGTCCTGCTTGCGAACGAGTGTGAACCACAAATGCAGGAACTTTCGATGAGGTCATCGATTCAACAGGACATGCTATAGATTCAGAGTCAAAGCCATAATCCATAGCCAAGGCAAAAGAATCAGACACATCCTGCCTGCCATTAGAGATTTTCACTATCGCAATATAGCTAGAGCCAGACGGACATAAGTACATATAAGCCTCTTTTGTGATATCGCCCGCAATTTTCCCCATATAATCCATCCTCGTTGCCGTTGCTGGTGCTGGTATTTCCACTGGCAAATAGAACCAGTCAGAGCCGTCAGCCGGAATCACCACAAAGTTTTGAGAACTTGTAGCATTTGGATGATTAAGATTACATACAATATTTCCAACTTCATCAGTTGTCACCGCCATTCCCAATCCATAAGGAGTAAAGACATTATTAGAGCCAACTGAACCGATTGTACCTTGAGCAGAAACCCATGTGTTGATATCATACTCTTTTTGCAATACAGTATCCTGCCAAACCTCTAATTTTCCAGAGTCTTTGTTTGGCAAGACAACTTGTTTTCCCAACCCCGCAATGTTTGCACGAGCATTACTAACCATGTAGTCCTCCATAGACTTCTCCCAAACTTTTGTCATTTTTTGTGCCATTGCATCATTCATCGACATTGCCAGCACAAACATCATGCACGCAATAAAACATTTTTTCATATTAATTATTTAGTGCAATGGTAGGCTCACCCACTACGTTTTTAAAAAGTTGTTTTATGATTAGGCACAAAAGAAAGGCGTGAACCTCATTAGACTCATCCTCTTGATAGGCTCTGGACTGCCTCGAAACAGATAAGTAAAAATCAGCTCACACCTTTGGCTTAATATGCAGAATATACATATATGCACCAAAGGAGAACGCTTCACTATTCCTGTTTCTAACGAATTGTCCAGATTCATCAAGACAGAATATGCTAAACGCTTCCTAATATGTCTTGCCACAACATGTAGCAATGCAAATATACGAATTATTTAGCTAATGAAGGCTCTTTGTGAACTGATTTTTATCGGCTTCAATATTTTCTTATTTTACTCAAATGTCAAAAACGACTCACGCAGGCAACGCCAAAACGTTTGCTTAATCCTCTGATTTACAGATATAAAGTTACAAATAAATCTTCAATTACGCAAATATTTCACTGCTTTTATACACCGCCACCAGCATTATTACAACTTATTAACAATCAAAAGATTAACACAGCATAAAGCAAACGGCAAGCTATGATTTATCACACTTGCCGCTCACCTATTTTTTCTTTCCCAAACAACCCTATTACGTGTTTATTTCTTGTAGTAGACTCGGACTTCGCCAATTGGCAGGCTGCCACGCAACATCAACGGTATACGCAACGAATCTTTTGAAATCCACGTGTCTATATCATCGCTCGACTTAGTTTTGCCCTCTTCGGTGAACGTGAATTTTATATGATAGGCATCATGTTTTGACTTATCACGCAATTTGATATTTTCCTCACCTACATATTTAATATCCAGCCGCTCTTTACGTTTCCCCGAAAACACCGTTGTCTGATAATTTCCATCGGCTTTCAACTTATCCATATCCAGCGTACGCAACATATAGAAAACGCTCAACATGTCATAAGCCTTACCCTCAGTTGTCAATGTTATCTTAAAATCCTCCCTATCGGGACGTATACGTGTACAATTACCTGTAGTCACATTCCCTGCTCGTGAAAACTCCACGATGTCACGCCCAACATGACTCTTCTCATGTGTGGCCTTCACATATTTAATAGGAACAAGACCATCTCTTTCGATAGTAGAATACAACGTGTCACGCACCCTATATATATCATCTACCCACGACAACGTGCGGGCATAAAGTCTTGCATCATAATTGGCACCATTCTCCTTAATCTCTAGAGTTGCCGATGCCGCATGTTTCCATATAATACCCCAATGGTACACAATTTGATAGTTCAACGACTCATTCGAGAACTTGGTGGCGAGTGCGGCAATCGCACTGGCCAACACCATTATTGATGATATTAAAACACGTCTTAACAGCATATTTTCCTGCCAAAGTTTCATATTAGACTGCAAAATAACAAAAAAGATTAAATCGCCGACTTAAAAAAGGCGTATCGCACAATACGATACACCTTATAATAATACGACATTTACCCTATTCCGCCTCCTTGAACGGCGGCGGAGTAGCGGTACCGCTAGCTTCAGTAGTCGCTGCCGAATTCGGTTCTGCCGATTCTTGCTCTTTACTCTTAGCTTCCTCCAAAATTTCCTCTGTACGGGAAACCCATTGACGTTTACCGAATATGTTTTCCACATCTTCGGTGAAAATAACTTCACGGCTCAATAGCACTTCGGTCAATTTAGCATGTCCTTCTGAATGTTCCAAAAGCATCTTCTTTGCACGCTCATATTCCTCAGATATAATTCTCGACACCTCCTCGTCAATCAACTTAGCACGCTCATCACTATAAGGCTTAGTGAAACCGTAATCTTGACCGGTTGAGTCATAGTAGGAAATATTCGGTAACTTTTCACTCATTCCATAGTACACCACCATCGCATAAGCCAACTTTGTAGCACGCTCTATGTCGTTTGCCGCACCAGTAGAGATTCTGCCCAAAAATAATTCTTCAGCCGCACGACCGCCCAGTAAAGAGCATAATTCGTCACGCAAAGCCTGAGTAGGAACAATCTGACGTTCTTCTGGCAAATAATGAGCAGCACCCAGCGCTTTTCCTCGAGGCACAATCGTCACTTTCACCAAC
This sequence comes from uncultured Muribaculaceae bacterium, assembly GCA_964606575.1. Classification (GTDB taxonomy): domain Bacteria; phylum Bacteroidota; class Bacteroidia; order Bacteroidales; family Muribaculaceae; genus RGIG4576. Next base: position 4,714 of record CAZSHA010000062.1, read on the forward strand.
GGATTTCCATATTGCAGATGCCAACTCACCACAGCATGACCCGATTCGTGGATTGCTATAGAGCGACGTTCCTCGGCTGTTGTAATCTTAGTTTTCTTCTCCAATCCGCCGATTATTCTATCTACTGCATCCATAAAATCCTGACGTTGCACAACATCCTTCTTATGCCTTGCCGCAATCAACGCAGCCTCATTACACACGTTGGCAATATCCGCGCCCGAGAACCCCGGGGTTTGGCGGGCAAGCATGTCCACATCCACACTATCATCCTTCTTAATGTTGCGAAGGTGCACATTAAATATCGCCTTACGGTCATTCAAGTCAGGTAATTCCACATAAATCTGACGGTCGAAACGGCCCGCACGGAGCAATGCTTTGTCCAGAATGTCAGCACGGTTGGTAGCAGCCAAAATAATAACACCGCTGTTGGTTCCGAACCCGTCCATCTCAGTCAATAGCTGATTCAACGTGTTTTCACGCTCGTCGTTAGATCCCGCATTCACATTTCTGCCTCTTGCACGTCCCACTGCATCTATCTCGTCGATAAACACTATACATGGTGATTTTTCCTTAGCCTGGCGGAACAAGTCACGCACGCGCGAAGCTCCAACGCCCACAAACATCTCCACAAAATCACTACCCGACAACGAAAAGAACGGAACGTTAGCCTCACCGGCAACAGCCTTAGCCAAAAGCGTTTTCCCTGTTCCCGGAGGGCCTACCAGCAACGCCCCCTTTGGAATCTTACCTCCCAACTCAGTATATTTTTGCGGATTCTTCAAAAACTCCACAATCTCAGCAACTTCGGTCTTTGCCTCCGACAAGCCAGCCACATCATTAAATGTGACCTTTAGATCACCGTCTTTGTCAAACAGTTTGGCTTTCGACTTCGCCACACTGAACACACCGCCGCCAGCACCGCCGCCCGACATACGGTTAGCCATGACAAACCAGAAGATTATAATCAGCAATATAGGTCCGAAAGTCCACAAGATGCCGCTAAAATCGCTACTTTTCTCATACTTTATGTCACCATTGTACAATCCGTCAGCTTGCCATTGGTCTACTTTCTCTTGCAACTTATCGTTAGAAGGAATATCGGTTACAATCTTACCTTTATACACAGTCGCCGAACTTAAAGGTTTTTCATTGCCGCCAAACAGCACATTGGTCATTGAATCGGTCAAGATGCCTTCAGCCATTCGCTTGTCGCTATACACGACAATGCTCTTTACTCCGCCTTTTTTCACATACGACTCAAACTCTGTCCAACTCACATCTTTCGACGCCGAGTCATCTTGCATGAAATAGATAGCGAACAACGCAAACCCGATTATAGCATACAGCCAATAAATGTTAAATTTTATCTGTTTCATCTTTTTGTATGGGTATTCTTACCTTTGCTTCTTAATATCACAAACGTTATTACTCTCAAACAGTTCAATCAACATCAGGAATCTCCGTAAGCACCGCATCATTCCACAACTGCTCTAGATTGTACAAATCACGAAATTCTGGCAAAAACACATGAACATAAATCGTTCCGTAGTCTAGCACTATCCATTGAGAGTTCTTATATCCGTCGTAGTTATACGGTTTCACCGAAATCTTCTTCTGCACATATTCCCTAACGCTGTCAGCTATTGCACTCACCTGCATCGTAGACGTACCTGAGCATATCACGAAACCCCTAGTCGTAGCACCCTCTATGTCACTCATATCCACATGCGTTATACTTTTGCCCTTACGCTCCTGTATCCCTTCAATTATAGCTGTTAACAATTGGTTTTCTTCAATCATATAATTCATTTCAAATCATTCTGCAAAGATAGTGCAAGACATGAAAATAAGCAAATCACATTCTCCAATTTCACTATTTTTCAGCACTATGACACAATATCCAAGCCTCCACTAGCCCTGCACGCATCACCAAGAAAGGTCTATATGTACCATTTTTGTTTATTTTAGGTATTTTTAGTGAGAAAAGACCGCAAAGTCCAAAATGATTTCATAAATTTGTACGTTTGAAATACAAGAAGCAGAAAAAAGGTGTATCGATTTTGACTGTTTCAATAACATTTCACTTTAACATAGTAATAAAAAACAATAAATACATCTTAAAAACTTTATGGAAGTAAAAGGCAAAATCGTACAAAAACTTGATCCAGTGGGTGGAACATCTAAAGCTGGCAATGCATGGAGCAAACAAGAATATGTGCTTGAAACAATTGAGAATTTCCCTAAAAAGATATTTTTCGATTTTTTTGGTGACCGTGCCAACCAGTATCCGCTTGAAGTAGGCGACACCATAACTTTAAGTTTCGACATAGAAAGCCGTGAATGGAACGGCAAATGGTTCACAAGCATCCGTGGCTGGAAAGCAGAAAAAGAGGATGCAACGACAGCTGAAAGTGCCGCACCTATAGCTGAAATTGTTCCGAACGCAGCACCATTCCCGCCAATGCAAGCAGACTTCAGCACATCGGAGGGCGAAAATGACGATCTTCCTTTCTAAACGAATGAACAGAGCATAAGATTTTAATACAAACTGATTATTAAACATTTAAAATATGAACACTGAAACAAACGTAAACGAATGTGCTGAAATGGCACGTCAAGCCGCAGCAACAGAAGCGGCTTGCGCTAGTGAACGTCCTGCACACGTTCCTACTCCAGAAAACTCTTTTTTCCTCACTTTTCCTAAAATTAGCGGAAAAGCGGTTTTGATTGGAGCAGTAATGCTTGCCGCTTTCGCAATAGCCGAATTTGCATTCTGCCTATAATTCACAAATAAATATCATAAAACTAAATCTAAACAAATATGACTAAGCCATACGTTATTGGTATCGACATGGGCGGAACTAACACCGCTTTCGGTATCGTAGATGCTCGCGGCAATGTTATTGCCAGCAATTCCATTAAAACTAGAAAACATAGCAACATCAATGACTACATCGATGAATTGCACGCTGAAATAACCCGTCTTATCGAGGCTAACGATGCAACCGATAAGATTCAAGGTATAGGTATAGGTGCTCCTAACGCCAACTACTTCACTGGAATAATTGAAGACGGCGTGAACTTGCCTTGGCCTACTCCAATACCACTAGCCGACCTTGTGACTGAGAAGTTCGGCATCCCTACAATCATCACCAACGATGCTAATGCGGCAGCAATAGGCGAGATGACCTACGGAGCGGCTCGCGGATTGAAGGATTTCATCATGATAACTTTAGGAACAGGTGTCGGTAGCGGTATCGTAATCAACGGTCAGATGGTTTACGGTCACGACGGCTTCGCCGGCGAATTGGGACACGTAATCATGAAACGCAACAACGGTCGCATGTGCGGTTGCGGTCGCACTGGATGTCTTGAGGCTTATTGTTCAGCTACCGGTGTTGCACGCACAGCTCGCGAATTCCTTGAAATACGCAACGAGCCTTCAACTCTTCGCAACATCCCAGTTGATGAAATCACATCTAAGGACGTTTACGATGCGGCTATCACTGGCGACAAGATTGCAAAAGACATTTTCGAATACACCGGTGAGATCCTAGGACAAGCCCTTGCCGATTTCGTTTCATTCTCCAGTCCGGAGGCATTTGTGCTTTTCGGAGGTTTGACCAAGGCAGGCGACTTAATAATGAAGCCTGTCAAGGAAGCCCTAGACAAGAATATTCTTGGATGTTACCGAGGAAAAGTGAGATTGCTAGTTTCGGAATTAAAAGAAAGCGACGCCGCTATCTTAGGAGCAAGCGCACTTGGTTGGGAAGCAAAGTAATCGGTTAACACTTTTAAAATCATTACATTTCATTATAATCGACAAGGAGTTGCTAAAATATTTGCAACTCCTTGTTTTATATTCAAATCCTCATTAATTCCCATTCAGCACCTCTTTCTTTAAAATCGAGGTAAATTTTTTAGCCCCAACATCGGACATGTGGTCGCAATCAAAGAAATCATCAGTCACAAAACGTTTATCTTTCATATAGTCATAATATCTCAACCCATACTTCTTACACATGGCGAATGTAACTTCATACATTTTTGCCAATTGCCGCTCATCAAGATTCTCATAGTAGCTATGCCATGCCGGCAATGTTACCAACACCACATCCACACCTCTACTTTGACAGAACTTAATTATCTCCTCCAAATAATATATATTTTCTTCTAGGAAATCCCAATTGCTCGCAGTATGCCTCTTAGCTGCCATGCTTCCATATTTGTCCCATGAATCATCCCTATTTTCCAACTTATAATTCACGCCAAAGCCTAATGAATCACATTCCAAATAATTCGTTTTAACCAAAGCCCTCAATTTCTCCCTGAAAGCAGGCATGTGAAACACCTCGCAATAATATTTTAACTTATTAGGAGTCGCATCAACGTCCATATATAAGACATAATTTATTACATACCACCAATCATCGTTGGTTTCAAAATTCGGGTCAAACAACGAACAATACGACATAGGAATCACCACGGTATGCAAATTCTTACAGTTTTCGGCATACTGCTTCAACAACAGATAATCATACTTAAATATCTGCGACACATTAGCCAAATTATAAGAACGCTCAACACTATCAGCATAAACACCGTAATAGGAATGGGAACTTCCTAAAATTATAGTTTCAACATCACCAGCGCACATTATCATGCCTTGATGCTTAGTCCTATACGGATTAGGCATACTCCGCACCACAGTTTCACCTATCGCTAATGTCATCACGACCAATAAAGCAAATACTGATATTCTTATCAAGAACTTTCTCATTTAATCAAAATTGAAAATAAATAAATTCTTGCTGTTTCCCTGCGAGTAACAAAACCGACATGAAAATAGCATAATAAACAGCCCATCGCACCACTGCCCACCTCATCAAGCCCTTCTCCTCTATCTGTAATCCATATTGCTTATCTCGATTAAGCCACTCGACAATTGTCAAAATGAATATATATATCAACGGAGCATTTCCATGCTTTGGCATTCCTATATGGAAGTCATTAAATATACGCACAATGTAATCCAACGCTTGCCCCATAGATTCCGCTCTAAAAATTATCCAGCCTAAGACGACAAGCAAGAATGTCATACACATCTGCACAAATTCTTTTACGCTTGGCAACAACCTATCATTCGCAACCATACCATCATATTTCTTTTTTCCTGCGAGCACCGGGACAAAGAATAATATCGCATGGAATAAGCCCCAACATAAAAAAGTCCAATTGGCACCATGCCACAATCCGCTAACCAAGAAAACCACAAACGTGTTTCTCACCACTTTCCATTTTGTACACCGGCTACCGCCCAACGGGAGATAAACATAATCACGAAACCACGAGGTCAACGATATGTGCCAACGTTTCCAAAATTCGGCTATTCCACGAGAAAAATAAGGGAAAGCAAAATTTCTCATAAGGCTTATTCCGAATAGACGTGCCGAACCTATAGCAATATCAGAATATCCCGAAAAATCACAATATATCTGAAACGCAAAATATATAGCACCTAAAAATAGGCTATATCCGTCTAATTCTTGGTACTCATTAAAAATCTGGTTAACTACGACAGCACAATTATCAGCAACAACGACCTTCTTAAACAAACCCCACAGAATCTGCCGCATCCCATCAACAGCCGAAGCATAATCAAAACTGCGACTTTTCAAAAACTGCGGCAACAAATTGGTAGCCCTTTCAATAGGACCAGCTACCAATTGCGGAAAGAAACTGATAAATGCAAAAAATGCAACTATATCATGCGTCGGTCTTATTTTCCGTTTATATGTATCAATTGTATAGCTTAAGGATTGAAAAGTATAAAAACTTACACCTACTGGCAACACAACATTCAATGTAACCCAATCCAAACTTATTCCTAGCGGTTTTAACATCAAAACCAAGTTCTCTCCGAAGAAATTATAATATTTGAACACTCCTAAAATAGAAAGATTAAGGATTATATTTCCCAAAGCTATACATTTAGAGATTTTCGGATCATCCTCTTTCTTCTCTATTAACAGACCGCTAAAATAGCTGCACAAAGTGGTAAAAGCTATCAATACGAGAAAACGCCAGTCCCACCATCCATAAAACACATAGCTGGACACAACAACCAGCAGATTTTGCCACTTCAACGGTTTTAGCACAAACCAATACAGCAAAAATACAATCGGGAGAAATATCAGAAATTCAAATGAGTTAAACAGCATGTTGCACTAATCATATTTCTTCATTATAAAACGGACAAATTCACCTTATAGAATCGAAAGCTGCTTGTAGTTTCAACAAATTTTCACGCACACCTTTCAATCGGTCTACGACCTCAAATGTTTTATCCACATTCTTACGGTTGCGATTCAGTTGAGCCTGAGCGGCATCCAATTTCAACCCCCGCTCTTTCACCAAGTAGTACAATTTCCGTATAGTTTCCACGTCCTGCGGTGTGTAGAACCTAGTGTTTTTATCGTTTCGCCTAGGTTTCAATATTGTAAACTCCTTCTCCCAGAATCGCAATGTAGATGCTGGGATATTAAGAATTTCCGCAACTTCGCCTATTTTATAGAATTTCTTATCTAAATTGTCCATACTCACCGTTTTTCACGCAACCTATTTTTTGCAAAAATAATAATAAAGAAGTAATTTTGTAACCTATTTCCGAATTAATTAAAAACAAGCGGATTATTTTTTAATTGATAGCAACCAAGATATGCTTACATCAAAAGAAATTAGAGAATCATTTAAGGAATTCTTCCAGAGCAAAGGTCATAAGATAGTACCTTCTGCGCCTATGGTCATTAAAGACGACCCAACGCTAATGTTTACCAATGCTGGTATGAACCAATTCAAGGACATCATCCTTGGAAATGTCACCCCAAACTTTAAGCGAGCGGCCGATTCACAAAAGTGCCTACGAGTGAGCGGTAAGCACAACGACTTGGAAGAAGTGGGTCTTGACACCTACCACCACACCATGTTTGAAATGCTTGGCAACTGGTCGTTCGGCGACTATTTCAAGCAAGAAGCCATAGACTGGGCATGGGAATATCTAGTTGACGTACTAAAGATAAATCCTGAAATATTATATGCAACCGTATTTGAAGGCTATGAGGCTGAAGGACTAGAACGTGACAACGAAGCTGCCGCAATATGGGAAAAGCACCTTCCAAAAGACCATATCATCAACGGTAATCGCCACGACAACTTCTGGGAAATGGGCGACACCGGGCCTTGCGGTCCTTGCTCTGAAATCCATATCGACTTGCGCAGCGAGGAAGAGAAAGCTAAAATTTCGGGACGTGAACTAGTGAATCAAAGCCATCCTCAAGTAATTGAGATTTGGAATCTAGTATTCATGCAATACAACCGCAAGGCTGACGGTTCGCTAGAAGGACTTCCTGCACGTGTCATCGACACCGGTATGGGATTCGAGCGACTTTGCATGGCACTACAAGGCAAACAGTCAAACTACGATACTGACGTATTCCAACCACTTATCCAAAAGATCGCATCGCTAGCAGGCAAGAAATACGGAGAAAACGAAAAAGCCGATGTGGCTATGCGGGTCATCGCCGACCACGTGCGTACAATATCGTTCTCTATTGCCGACTCACAATTGCCATCCAACGCTAAGGCTGGTTACGTTATTCGACGAATCTTGCGTCGTGCCGTTCGTTACGGATACACGTTCCTAAGTCAAAAACAGGCATTCATTTACAGCCTTGTCGATACACTTATCGACACTATGGGTGAAGCATATCCTGAACTAGTTGCACAAAGCGAATTAATCAAAAAAGTTATCAAGGAAGAAGAGGAAGCGTTCTTACGCACCCTTGAAACTGGAATCAAGCTAATTGACAAGGTAATCAACGACACAAAGGCTGCTGGCAAATCTGAAATATCAGGCGTTGAAGCATTCACTCTTTACGATACTTACGGATTCCCGCTAGACCTTACAGAGCTTATTCTAAAAGAAAACGGGCTAACAGCCAATATTGATGAGTTCAATGCCGAAATGGCAAAACAAAAAGAACGTGCGCGCAACGCAGCCGCAGTGGAAGCTACCGATTGGGTTGAAGTTCACAATGGAGATACCGAATTTGTCGGCTACGACCTTGAAGAAGTGGAAACTGAAATACTACGTTACCGAAAAGTAAAACAACGCAACAAGGAATTTTATCAACTCATCTTGGCACGCACCCCATTTTACGGAGAAATGGGTGGACAAGTGGGCGATAAAGGACAACTCATTTTCGCTGACGAAACGATAGAAGTGATTGATACTAAACGTGAATATAACCAAAGCGTATGTATCGTAAACAAATTACCTAAAGACGTAACAGAAAGTTTCCGCGCAATCATCAACAAGGAAGCACGTCAAGCAATCTGCTGCAACCACACGGCAACACACCTTCTACACGAATCACTTCGTGAGGTTCTAGGAACACACGTTGAGCAAAAAGGTTCTTACGTTAGCCCTGAAATCCTACGTTTCGACTTCTCTCATTTCCAAAAGATGACCGAAGAAGAAATACGCAAAGTCGAGAAACTAGCTAACGAGAAAGTTCGTAAAGCGACACCTCGTTGCGAACATCGCGACATTCCTATCGCAGAAGCGAAGGCTCTTGGTGCAATGGCATTATTCGGAGAAAAATACGGTGACAAAGTGCGTGTTATCCAATACGGCGACTCTATCGAATTGTGCGGTGGTACTCACGTAGCCAATACCGGTAATATCGGTATAATAAAAATCATCAGCGAAAGCAGTATCGCCGCAGGTATAAGACGTATCGAGGCTATCACTGGCTCTAACGTTGAAGATGTCATGTATAAGCTAAAAGACACTATGAGCCAAATAAGCGCTTTGTTGAATAATGCCCCTAATATTATTCCTGCATTACAAAAATCTTTAGCTGAGAATGCCGACTTACGCAAACAAGCCGAAGAATTTATGCAAGAACGTATTAAGAATTTTAAGGCTGAGCTACTTGAAAAAGCTACAAACGAGAATGGATTGACTGTAGTTTCTTGCTATGGACCAATTCTAGCCGACATCGTAAAGGGCATAGCATTCTCATTAAAGGCTGACAACTTAAGCGACACCGTATTTATTGCAGCTACCGCTGAACACGGAAAACCGATGTTAACTGTACAACTATCGGAAAACCTAGTTAAAGAAGGTATGAACGCTTCAAATATTGTGCGTGAAGCCGCTAAATTAATAAAAGGTGGCGGCGGCGGTCAACCGCATTTCGCTCAAGCTGGAGGTAAAGACATTGACGGTCTATCTGCTGCCCTTGATAAAATGCGAGAACTAATAAAGCACTAATCCATACAAAAAACTCACGTAAGAGGACGGTAAGACTTCAAGCCGTCCTCTTTTCTTTAAAATACTACATTCATAGTGAAACCGCATCCAACACCCAGCACTGTATTGGAAAGCACTGGCATAAATGATATTTCAGTTTCATAGCGTTTTACATGTTTTCCGCTACGGCAAGGATTGCCAGCAAACAATCCAATTACTTCATTCACTGGATCAATCACATAAGCCACCACGTTTCCC
>CAZSHA010000063.1:0-13151 GCA_964606575.1 uncultured Muribaculaceae bacterium
TTCATAGTATTTTTTATGACAAAATACTTTTTGCACTTCTTATTGGAGTTTTCACTATCTTTGCACACATTAATCATAAACATAACACGGAATTGGCAATCAATAATAAAAACAGCAATCTACCTTCACCTATAGCATCTGCTATACCTATCCTATTTCTTATCGTTTCACTCGTCACGTTGCTCATTATAAAAGGCACTGATGCTATTTCAGAAAACAGTCAGATAATATTACTTAGTGCGGCAACTATTGCTTTTGCCATTTCACGTATATTCTTCCCTTGCAGCTGGAACATGCTGAAAATAGGCATTTACAAAAGTGCAAAACAGATTATTCCCGCTGTTCCTATATTGCTGTTAATCGCTACGGTTTCAGCCACGTGGATGCTTGGAGGTATAGTCCCATCACTTATTTTTTATGGACTTGAGTTCCTAAATCCTCAGACTTTCTTAGTGGTGACATGTGTAGTATGCTCTATAATATCAGTTCTTACAGGAAGTTCTTGGACTACATGTGCCACTATAGGTATTGCTTTCATGGGAATAGGAGCGATAATGGGATATAACGAGGCGTGGATTGCTGGTGCTGTAATTTCTGGAGCTTATTTTGGCGACAAGATGTCACCGCTATCTGACACCACAGTATTAGCAGCTTCCACAACTGGTGTAAAATTATTCGACCATATCAAATACTTATTTGTCACAACAATTCCTGCTATGACAATAGCTTTAATTGTCTATTTATTACTCGGATTCACCATTAACGATAGTGCGGTAACACATAGCGGAGAATTAACCGAGCATCTCACTCAGACATTCAACATATCACCGTGGTTACTGCTTGCACCAGTTATCACATGTATGCTTATCGTTTTACGTGTAAATGTATTGATAACCCTTGCAATTAGTACCATATTGGGCATTATCGGTCTTATTTTTATAGAACCGCATATTTTAGCAGCGCTTGCTGAATACGACGGAAACTTAATAGCAATCATCAAACTATTACTCACAAGTACAGCTATTGAAACTAACAGCACGCTTCTGAACGACTTAATATCAACTGGCGGTGTTGAAGGAATGCTTCCTACTATTTATCTTATTCTTAGTGCTATGATATTTGGAGGTGTTATGCTTGGCACTGGAATGTTATCAAGCCTCACACGCTCTTGCCTAAAAGGAGTCAGAAAAGCACAATCAGCAGTCACAACAACAGTTGGGTCAGGTCTGTTTATGAATAGTTGTACTGGCGACCAATACCTTTCGATAATCATTACCGCCAACCTTTTCAAAAACTTATACAAGAAGTTAGGATTAGAGCCACGCCTATTAGGGCGTTCTATAGAAGACTCTGTTTCCGTAACTTCCGTGTTGATTCCTTGGAATTCTTGCGGAATCACGCAATCTACGGTGCTAGGCGTTGCCACGCTATCTTACTTACCGTTTTGTGTATTTAATTATATGTGTCCTATCATGTCGATTGTTATAGTACACATAGGTTATAAAATTTCAACCAATTTTAGAGCCAATAAATAACACGGTTTCACGCAAAAGATCTTCGTTGTCAAAAGCGGTATAAGGTATTGCCAAAAAAGAGAATTTTGGCGACTTGAACATTAAAAGCAGACTTTCGTCTTTTGCTTTCATTACCTCTATTTTATCCCACGATATTTTTTCTTCTGCAATTTCGTTGCCAGCTTCTTGACGGCACTCTTTTTCATCATCTTCCCTAGCATTCATTATAGGCTTTTTCAATCTTAAAAATATCCCCTCGTTACAGAAGTCGATCTCTTTAGACAGAATTGAATATCGGCTCTCAGCCACCAGTCCATAGTATATAACGACGATAAATAAAATCATCGTAAATACTAGGAATAGCAAAACTATTGCCACGAACAAGAAATTTATATTTATAACCGAAAGACCTATACACATCAACAATGGTACGGCATAAGCCCACCACCATTTTAACATATAGGCAGACATTGCATAACGCACATATCTGCCTATGGTTATATTATTCTCTCCTATGTGGATAGAAGTTTTCATTTCGATGAAGATGTGTCCATAAATGTCAAGTATACAGCCGCTATAAGCAAGATGAATGCCAAACAATGGTTCCAATGCAACTGCTCACCTTTAAAGAACACCATTGTAAATACAGTGAAGATAATAAGCGTTATGGCTTCTTGCATCACTTTAAGCTGCAATAATGTAAAAGGACCGCCATTGCCCACAAATCCTATCCTATTAGCTGGAACTTGGAACGCATACTCTGCCAACGCAATAAGCCACGAGAACAATATCACAACATATAACGGCCAATTAGTACTAACCCCAGCTGTTTGCAACTTCAAATGACCATACCACGCAAAAGTCATGAAAATATTGGAAATCACCAACATTCCCACGGTTAACAAACCCGTTTGCCACATAATCCAATACGCTTACTTATTTCTTTTTTGATAGTTCTTTGCGTCTTTTCGCCAATTTGTCATATCCTTCTTTATATATAGCCTCATTCTTAGCCTTCATTTGTTGGCTATATCCAGTGCCATCTGCGTTATACAACTTGCCTAGATTCAAATAATATTTTCCGTTTCCACGCTTTATAGAGAATACCTTATGCTTACGTGCCACGACTGTATCACACAATGCAGAATGACCGTTCTTGCCCAAGCCTCTTAAATCTTCAGGCACGCCACCCTCACCAAGCCACACATATCTTATCTCCGAGCATGGAGGATAACCTATACCTATCCACATCGTCGTCAACAGCGGATTCTCACCCGGCTTCACACCTTCAATCACAGTCGTTGCAGTAGAACTGCGACGAGGAATGAAATCTTGATCTATAATCCACTCATCTCCGCTATTGGTATAATCCTTATTCAACAAGCTATGATAGAATTGTCTTGATACGACCTCAGTAAACACTGCTGGCGTAAAGTTTTTATCTTTCAAATATGGTGCTAACTGTTCAATCTCATTTTGCTCCCTTATAAAACCGTAACCTTCGTTCTCTCGTCCTGAATAGGAATAATTAGTGCGTGTTAAGATTCCGTCGGGACTATCAGCCAAATCATACATCTTATATGTATAGTTATTGGTTTCAAAATAACCACCGTTTCCTAGAGCATCAATCACACCGAAATTAGCCTCAACAAGCATAGGACGTGATACTGTATCGAGGAACACTTTAAAATCCTGCATCGACTTGCACACTTGCAAAGCCTTGGTCATCAACACGCCTTCTTTATCCATATCGTCATAACTTATGGAATCATCTTTCAGATTATAAGATGCTGTGTTCATTATGGCAAATCCTGCACTGTTATAGCCCATCCATGCTTCTTTACAATCCTTATCGCTCGCATTGTAAAGTGCTACATATTCCATATTTCCATCCTTTGCTGGTATACGTTCCACCTTATTATTTTCTTCGCCAGTGTCACGATGCTTCCACAGCAAGGCTCTACCATTTTTAGTGTTCTTTGCCGCTACTATCGCCGAAGTGCATGCGTATACACCATTAATGCTTATTGCGGCGATTATTGTCAATATTATCTTTTTCATATTTTAGGTTTTTAGTAATGTGTTTTCAAAGATACAATAAAATATCGTACATTTGTCACTGAATTATCAGAAATAATATGGAAGATTATATATTCTCAACCGAAATAGCCGTTAGAGATTACGAACTCGATTGCCAAGGTGTAGTGAATAACGCTAATTATCAACATTACTTAGAGCATACACGCCACCTTTTCTGCCAATGGGCTGGATTCTCTTTCAAAGACATGCATGAGCAGGGTATCGATCCTGTAGTAAACCGCATCGAGATTGATTATAAAGTGCCTTTACGCAGCAATGACATTATGGAAAGTAAACTTTGGGTTGAAATGCAAGGTGTTCGTTTCGTTTTTCATCAAGCTATATTCAACAAGGCTACAGGGGTACAAGCTGTAAATGCAGTGGTGAGCTGCGTATGCACCAAAGATGGCAAGTTGACTCGTGGCGAAGAACTAGCCAACGCTTTTAAAAATTTCATAAAATAATTTCATTATCATGATAACAGTGGATAACGACACTTTACGCTACCGTATAGCCTTTGCCTCTTTACGTGGCATGGGGTACGATCTTGCACAAAAGATTTTGAACGTTATCCCTAGCGAAAAAGAGTTTTTTGAAATCAACGAGAACGAGTTGCAGTCTTTACTTCAATCGAAAGTGAAGATTACCGAATATGCCTATCGGCAAGAACGATTAGCTCGCGCCGATAAAGAAATTGATTTCATTACTAAAAACAACATCAACGTAACCTATTTCGCCGATTCTGCTTATTCCTCACGACTAACTCATGCCACCGATGCCCCTATCTTATATTACACTAAAGGGGATTGCAATCTTAACGCTGGAAAGGTTATTAGCATCGTAGGAACTCGGCATGCTACAGCCTATGGACGTAATTTTTGCGATAAATTCATAGGCGAGCTAAAAGAACTGGTTGGTGAAGCCGTTATCGTCAGCGGTCTTGCTTACGGCATTGACATATATGCGCATCGTGCCGCATTATCTCATAATTTACCTACGGTAGCAGTCCTTGCACACGGATTGAATACGATATACCCATCCACTCACCGAAAGGATGCCGTAGAAATGATACGCAATAAAGGTATGGTACTTACCGATTATCAATCTTGCGACAACATTCATCCTGGTAACTTTGTAGCACGCAACCGCATTGTTGCAGGTCTTGCAGATTGCACCATCGTCGTAGAGTCAGCCGAGAAAGGCGGCTCTCTCATAACAGCAGGTATCGCATCAAGCTACAATCGTGACGTATTCGCCCTGCCTGGCCGCGTTAACGACCCATACTCTAGCGGATGCAACAAGTTGATTCGCAACAATTCGGCATCTTTAATCACATCGGCGCAAGATTTAGTATCGGCTATGCGTTGGGACACTATCAACAATAACAAATCGGCTCGACAAATAGAAATTTTCCCTGAGATAGCACCTGAAGAACAACCTATCGTGGACTTCCTTCGCAAAAATCAAGAAACACATATCAACGTTCTTTGCAACGCCCTTGGCATACCCATGTCACAACTTATGAGTTTGCTAATTGAACTTGAATTCAAAGGCATTGTAAGCACTCTCCCAGGAGCAAAATACGCCCTCACCTAATTATTACTTATAGGCAAGCCCCAAATAAAACAAATTTCGCTCACAACCGTTTCTTTTTAGGACAAAAAACACTATATTTGTAAAACACTAAAATTATAGCTTTATGGAAAAGAAGGTTATACCAGATTCAGAACTGATAATCAACTCCGATGGCAGCATATTTCACTTGCATCTCACTCCGGATCAGTTGACCGATAAAATTATTGTTGTTGGCGATCCCGGTCGTGTTGATATGGTTGCCTCTTATTTTGACTCTAAGGATTTTGAAGTGTCTAGCCGAGAATTTCACACAATAGGCGGAACTTATAAAGGGAAAAAACTGATGTGCTTGTCGCATGGCATAGGAAGTGACAATATAGACATCGTTGTCACCGAACTTGATGCGCTTGCCAATGTTGATTTCTCCACACGCACCGTCAAGGACAATTTCCGTCAATTAGAAATAGTACGTGTCGGCACATCTGGCTCAATACAGCCTGATATAGCACTTGGCACGCCTGTCATTGCCACTAATGCTTTAGGTTTTGATGGCGTACTTAATTTCTATGCGGGTCGCAACGAAGTATGCGATTTAGATTTTGAGCAAGCCTTCTGCAAGCATGTCAATTGGAATCCTCTGTGGTGCAAGCCATACGTGGTAGAAGCCGACAAAGAACTTGTGGAACGTATCGGTCGTGACGACATGCTGCATGGCAACACCATAGCAGCCGTAGGGTTTTACGGACCGCAAGGACGTGAAGTGCGGTTGCCTCTTGCCGAACCCGAACTTAACAGCCGCATCGAATCGTTCCGATACGAAGGACAGCGGGTCACAAACTACGAAATGGAAAGTTCCGCTCTGCAAGGCTTGGCAAAACTAATGGGACATAAAGCAATGACCGTATGCTCTATAATAGCCAACCGCCGAAACAATGATGCCACACCTAACTACAAGACAGCCGTAGCCGACCTAATAGAAACCGTACTTGAGAGAATTTAAACCCGATTCTTTCACACACATATAATTTCAGGCTATAACCGCATCACAAGTTATAGCCTGACTCTTTTCTAACATTGCACATTATCAACTACGCCCTATTTCATTCATCACCAGCGGATTCCTTTGGTAACACACGAGATAAATAGACGTAACCCAATATACCTGATAACAACGAGCCTGCCAAGATGCCTAATTTCGCATCGTCCAGCAATTCATGCCCATGCGCGCCCATTGAGCCGAAAGACAGATTGGCGATGAACAGCGAAACCGTAAAACCTATTCCCGCAAGCATCGACACTCCACTTATCATTCTCCAGTCACTATTTTCAGGTTTCGCAGCCACCCCAAGTTTTATCGTAAGCCATGAGAACAAAAACACTCCCGCAAATTTACCAATCACTAATCCGCATATCACGGCAAATCCCACTCCTGTATAAAGTGCCGACACATTCATGCCTTGGAACAATATGCCTGCGTTGGCAAAGGCAAATAATGGAATGATAACGAAATTCACCAGCGGATGCAACGAGTCTTCCAAATCCTGAAGCGGTGAAATCACCTTATCGGTAGCACTCTCCATCTCCTTGAGCCAGTTCAGCTGCTCTTTCGACAAAAACATCTTTTTCTCATCATTATTCACCGAGAATTTGCCTATACGGTCACGCACGGTGACAATATACTTCTTAGCATCATAAACTGGCGTAGCTGGCACGCAGAACGCCACTATCACTCCTGCTATCGTCGGGTGGATTCCCGAATTAAGGAACAAATACCACACCACGCCGCCTAAAGCCAGATAAAACATCTTGCTTTTTATGTGAAGCAGATAAGAACCCAGCAACAGCACTGCAAGCACCCCTAGCGAATACAGCAACAACATATATTCGATACTGCCCGAATAGAATATCGCTATCACTAGTATGCCGCCTATATCATCTACTACCGCTAGCGTGGTCAAAAATATCTTCAACGAGATAGGCACACGCTTTCCCAATATAGCAAGCACTCCCAGCGAGAAAGCTATATCGGTTGCCATAGGGATTGCCGCACCACGTATATAATCAGTTCCGTGACCTAGCACATAAAAGATGCACACTGGCACAATCATTCCTCCCACAGCGCCTATGATGGGGAGTATCGCCTTCTTTATAGATGACAACTCGCCCACAAGCACCTCTCTTTTAATTTCCAGTCCTATGGTGAAAAAGAACACCGCCATCAACGCATCGTTTATGAACTGCATGAGCGACATCGTTTCGCCATGATAACTGAACACATTGAAGCCGCCTACTTCCAGCGATACAGGCATATCCCATAACTCAAAATAATATTTGCTCAAAATGGGCACATTAGCTACCACCAATGCCATAACGGTTGCCGCTATCAGCACATTTCCGCCTTGAGCATATTCCTTTACCGTTTTTTTCGCCGTATAAAAAATATTAGCCATAATATTGTTCCGTAGAGTTACACATTTATAACAACAATAATAATCTATCTTAGATTATCTACATACAAATAAAAAAGCACCACATAGGAAAAATGTGATGCTCTTATTATCAATCAAGCTTAAGAACCGCTAAGAATGCCTTTTGCGGAACTTCCACCGTACCTATTTGCTTCATTCGCTTCTTTCCCGCCTTCTGCTTTTCCAACAATTTGCGTTTACGGCTCACGTCACCGCCATAACATTTGGCTGTCACGTCCTTGCGCACCGCCTTTATTGTTTCTCGGGCTATAATCTTAGCTCCTATCGCAGCCTGCACCGCTATATCGAATTGTTGGCGAGGAATAAGCTCTTTCAGCTTCTCGCACATTCTCCTACCGAATGTCACCGCATTGTCGAAGTGCGTCAACGTGCTTAACGCATCCACAGGCTCGCCGTTCAGCAGAATATCAAGTTTTATCAGTTTCGACGGACGGAAGTCATGTAAATGATAGTCAAATGAGGCATATCCCTTAGAAATGCTTTTCAACTTATCATAAAAGTCGATAACAATCTCGCCCAGAGGCAGGTCGAAAAATATTTCCACACGGTTGCCCGATATATATTCTTGTTTCACCAGTTCACCGCGCTTTCCTAGGCATAAAGTCATAATAGGACCTATATAATCGGTCGCAGTGATGATAGAAGCCCTGATATATGGTTCTTCTATTCGGTCTATCAACGTCTGGTCAGGCAATCCGGCAGGATTATGCACCTCGGTCATGTTGCCCTTCTTGTCATATATCTTATACGACACGTTAGGTACGGTCGTTATGACATCCATATTGAACTCTCGGCTCAACCGCTCTTGAATAATTTCCATGTGGAGCAAACCCAAGAATCCGCAACGGAAACCGAATCCCAACGCTATCGACGATTCTGGCTGGAAAGTCAAAGAAGCATCATTCAATTGCAATTTCTCTAACGATGCGCGCAAGTTCTCGTAATCCTCGGTTTCTATAGGATATACTCCAGCAAACACCATAGGCTTAACTTCTTGGAATCCGGCTATGGCATTATCGCAAGGACGGTTTACATGCGTTATCGTATCGCCCACTTTCACCTCCTTCGATGTCTTTATACCAGAGATTATATAGCCCACGTTTCCCGCCGAAATCTCGTTGCAAGGCATCATGTCGAGTTTCAACACGCCCACTTCGTCGGCATGGTATTCCTTTTCGGTGCTTACGAATTTCACGAAATCATTTTTTCGTATTTTTCCGTTCACAATCTTGAAATAAGCTATAATTCCTCTGAACGGATTAAACACAGAGTCGAAAATCAAGGCTTGTAGCGGAGCGTCAGGATCACCTTGCGGAGCTGGCACACGTGTGACTATGGCATTCAGCACATCCTCAACCCCTATTCCGGTTTTTCCGCTAGCCCTTAATATTTCCTCACGCTTGCATCCCAGCAGCTCAATTATCTGGTCTTCTACCTCTTCAGGCTTTGCGCTGTCCAAATCTACCTTATTTATTACAGGTATTATCTCCAAATCGTTGTCGATAGCCATGTACAGATTGGAAATTGTCTGTGCTTGCACGCCTTGCGTAGCATCCACGATGAGCAATGCGCCCTCGCATGCAGCTATCGAGCGCGACACCTCATAAGAGAAGTCCACGTGTCCCGGAGTGTCGATAAGGTTTAGCGTGTAATCTTCACCATCATACGCATACTTCATCTGTATCGCATGGCTTTTTATCGTAATTCCTCGCTCACGTTCAAGATCCATATTATCAAGCACTTGGTCTTGCAGGTCTTTCCCGCCTACGGTATTGGTATATTCCAGCAATCGGTCAGCAAGTGTACTCTTGCCGTGGTCTATATGCGCTATTATGCAGAAATTTCTAATCTTTTCCATCTATAATTTTATGTGTCAGCTTATATAATAGTGCAAATTTAGCTAAAAATTTTGATTTCTACTATTTCCGTCCCAAGACACCCGCTATTTCCCGCCCATCAGCACCAGTTATTCGCCTCTCACATGTCTTCATTCGGTTTCTTTGCCGTTTGTGGCAATCCGTCGTCAAATCGTGCGTCGGCATGGCTTCCGTCACAGAAAGGCTTGTTTTTCGACCGTCCGCAACGGCATATCGTCATCCTGTTCCTTATCTCGTAAGGCTTGTTGTCGGCACTTATCAATTTTATGCCGCCTCGCACCATTATCGGGCCACTCACCCTTATTCCCGAATCCTCCACTATCGACAACGACGGCTCAAAATCCGGTTCGAGCCGTTCGCCCATAAGTTTGTCCCATAGCATCAACCTCCCGCTCGGACAATGAGCCGCTTCCCGCTTAGCCAATTCTAAGTCACCGTCAGATTTAGCCTCTTGCACTATGTTCCATAGTCGTCCTTTTGCCTCGCAGAATCGGGCGAAACTGCAAAGTTTCTCGTTGTCAGCCAGCCGCAGCCTGCCACCTTCATACCATTCAGCATTTTTCAGCACTCCTTCGTGCGATGCAGTTTCAGCCGAATCCCATTTATGGCAGTCATGAGAACCATCGCAAAAAGGCTTGCTGCCAGAAGCGCCGCAACGGCACAAAACCATAGGCACTTTCTTAGGAAACTCAATATTTCCCTTGCGATATATCCAAGGTGTCCCATCTTCGTTAGGTATTATTATTTGTTGATCTAGCGGTGGATTACCATATACTATATACGGACCATCTTTCACCACTCTTATATAAAATTCGGCTGGCGCTTTCTTATGCCCCAATTCATTCTTTCTATCCCCACTCATGGTAAAAATCACTTAACGCCTTTTAATAAAAACATTTTTTCACCGCTCCGAGTTCAGTTTATTAACAGAAATCCCTAGGGATCAGCGAGCATTATTGCCCTGCATCACCCTAAGGATTTCCTAATCGCAATATGCCTACCGGCTATTTTTTAAGAATATATTTCATAACCGCATAACCTCCGAACACTTGTAGCAACATTCCCGGCAAACCTACAAGCATACTGCCTATCGCCGACATTGGCTCACCTGACATGGCAAAGCTCAACAAGCATCCCACAAATTGGTATGCCATCACCGCCATAGTTATCCCCGGCAGCGACACCTTGCCTATGAAGCGCGCGGCAGCCGACGCCGTATAAGCCAACACTATTGATTGCACCAGCATCATCGGCAATACGCTTGCCGCCGGCATACCGAACAAACTGTAATTCACGATTGGAGCCAGAACCCCTGTCAACACGCCCGCCACCAGACCATATTTATAAGCCGCTATCAGCGTGAAAAAGTATATCGGCAACAGCATCGCCCCGCCATTTGGTATCAAGTGGCACAATTGCGGCAGTGCTATACTGCCCACCACAAATAACGTAACCAGCCCGTAGGTTTTCGCTTTATCATAACCAAGCGAATAAAGTTTTGTTGATTCAGTCATAATGTTCATAATTTTAAAATTAGTATATCTGTTTTTTTATCCTATATCAGCCCATCCGCATAGGCTAGAACGCCAGTTCCACACCGCCCATCACCGTAGCTTTGGGCATCGGGTAGCCCTTGTTTATCTCATACTTCCGGGCTAGCAGGTTCTCGCCTTTTGCGAATATCTTAACGAAACTATTAACGTTGTAATCGGCTTTAAGGTTCAGTAGCACATAATTTTCCTTGCTGTCAGGGTTCACCGCCGTGTAAAGTCCGCTCACCAGCATCACATCAGCCGCCACGCTCCATTTGTCGGCAGTATACGAGCCGTTCAAGTTCCATTTATGCTGTGGAGCGGCTATCACCGGATGCTTCATGCGCAAGAAGCTGTAATTTGATGCAACGCTCCACTTGTCGTCTATCCGGTAGCTTGCCGCAGCCTCTATGCCCAGGTTCTTCACCGTCCCTGTGTTCATGTTCTTCGGTCTGCCGTCAGTCATCACCGTTTGAATCAAGTTGTCACCGTCTATAAGAAACACGCTCACTCCATAGCTCAATTTCCTATCCATTGCCCTATGGTTATATGAAATTTCGTAGTTCACGATGCTCTCGGGCTTCAAGTCGGGGTTTTGAGGGGGAAACATATACATTTCCCTGATTGTAGGAAATCGGAAACCTTTTGCCACCGATAGTTTCAGTTCCATTTCCCTAGGAAGCAAGAACGTAATCCCGCCCTGCGGAATCCACTCACCCCCGCATTGCGAGTGGTAGTCATATCTCACCCCGCCGCTCAATGTCATCACCTCGTTGAGTTGCTGGCTCACGTTCACATATCCCGCCACCTCGTGTTGGGTAGTGTCCCTTATTGTCGACTCTCGCCCGTCAGCCACATATCTATTCCATGCATGCCCGCCGAATCGTGTATAGTCAAATCCTAAAGTCACATTATTTCCCTCAATGAGCGACACACGCTCAAACACATTCACGCCCATCATGAAATCACGTGAGTTGAAACGGTAGTTTAGCGGTTCGCCTCCATCGGCATATCCGTCATTTATCTTGTGCCTGCCCCAGTTGTAGAACACCTTAACAGCGCCGTTCACAGCATCATAGCGGTTTTCCAGAGCCACTCCAGCCATACCACGAGTTATGCGTGAGTCGTTATCGTTGATGTGCGATGCCACAGTGCCGGGATTGGATGCGTTGAAATGCGTTATGTTCACTTCTCCGTAGGCTATCCAGTTTTGCGACAACTCATAACCCGCTTTTGCATATCCGCCATATTGCTCAAAGCCCATGTCACGCCTATGTCCGTCGCTGCGGTTATACGAGCCGGTAAGCACAGTCGACAGCTTGCCGCTTCTCACCATGTTCATAGCCTCTGTGGCTAGGGTGTTATAAGAGCCGTAGCCGGTCCTCAACTTCGTAAACTCTCCGTCTTTCTTGTCCTTCCTTGTGATAATGTTTATCACTCCTCCCATAGCGTTTGAGCCGTATACCACCGAGGCAGGGCCTCTCACCACTTCCACCCTGTCGGCTAGTATCGACTGGTAGGCATCGGCTATAGGATGCCCCATAAGACCCATATATTGAGGATTTCCGTCTATCAGCACCAGCATAGCGGTGGATGGCTCGCCGCCTATTCCTCGCATCTTCATTCCGCCCGAGCCGCCAGTCGACACTCCGTAGCCCATCATGCCTCGCCCCGTTATGAACAGTCCCGGCACATTCTCGTTAAGCACCGGCAATAATGACGGTTCGTAAGAATCTTCTATCGTCTTGTTTGTCACCACTGTTATTGTCGACGGTATCTGGCTCATTGGAGTTGCAGTGCGAGTACCTGTCACCACCACATCATCTAGGTTTCGCCCGTTTATCGTGTCCCTCCACTCCGCATCATTGGCTGTGGCGGTTATCGTCATCGCCACACATGCTACAACTATACACAACTTCATAAACTCACATTTTTTAATTCTTAATAACTAAACAACAAAAAAAACACCTTCTAGTTTATTCCATCTCAAACCATATTAGCGGGAAGCCAAAACGGATCTATTCCTTCACTAAATATCTCAATTAAAGTAACCGGATTATTAATTTCTTGTAAAATTTCGGTAGA
>CAZSHA010000064.1:0-13130 GCA_964606575.1 uncultured Muribaculaceae bacterium
TCCTTACAAACAACCGGTCGTCGTAATTTATCATTATTAGCTGAGTGATTATGGGTTGGCGGTGGATAAGGAGAATAATCTTCAGGAACGACTTCTTGTTCTAAAATCTTTCTCGCCTTTTCATTCAAAGCTGATTTCCTTATTCCTATGAATATGACACGCTCTCTTGTTTCGGGGACTCCGTAATTCCCCGCATCTAGCACTTTCGGGGTTAAAACGATATAGTCATTCCCGTCTGCCGATGCAAAATCTCTTTGTATAATATCTTTAACATCCCCCAAACTAACTAGTCCCTTCACATTTTCAGCAATAAATATTTTAGGCTTTACAATATCTATCACCTGCTTCATCCAATAATAAAGCCTTCCTCTCGTTTCTTCTGAAACCTGATCTGAATACACTTTTTTACCATCATGGGATTTATCAGAATTAAAGCCCTTACGTTTACCCGACACGCTAAAATCTTGGCAAGGGAATCCTCCCGTAACAATATCAACATCATCAGGAAATACTTTTTCACCCTCTCTATGCATCTTCACCAAATCCACTATGCTTGAGAAACGATAAGTATCTGAGTTCACCCCAAACCGCTCCATATATTTAAGCCATGTCTTTCTCGCCTCAGCTAAAATATCATTAGCAAAAACAGTCTTAAACTGATTCTTTTTCAACAGTACCCAATTACTATTTATATCTGCTTCTTTCCAATCGCAACATTCTGCCAACGATTGCTTATGACAAATGAAACCACCTTCAAAACCAATATCCATACCGCCACAACCAGAAAATAAGGACAGCATTTTCAACTCATTCCCGTTTCTTTCTTCTGCACGATAGTATTGCGGAACTGGAGCATCACTCACTAAATCTGATACAGTTCGTAATTCTATTTCTCTATAATCTTTCATTCTACGCTCTTTTCCCAAAAACATATTTGGGTACAACGCAAAATTAGTATTTTTTCTTCTATAAATCAATCCTATTTAGAACCACTTCCAACGAAGCTAGTTTCCACAACATCATTTTCACCCGCCGAAACCGATTATTTCCTTACAAAATTTCAATTCAGCACCTAATATATCTGAGAATTTCGGTAACTTTGCAAATAGTAATTTAATCATTACACACTTATTTTTATGATTGACAATTCCACTTTCAATAATTATACGGTTGAATTTCATACGCTTGGATGCAAACTTAACTTTGCTGAAACCTCCACAATAGGGAAAATCCTAGCGGAACGCAGCATCAGACGTGTCCATATAGGGGAAACACCCGACATCTGTGTTGTGAACACATGCAGCGTTACCGAAGAAGCCGACAAGAAGTGCCGTCAACTCATACGCCGCCTTGTAAAAAAATATCCCGAAGCCCTAATGATTGTTACAGGTTGCTATGCACAACTAAAAGGGCAGGAAATAGCCCGCATGGAGGGTGTTGACATTGTTTTAGGCAGCGAGCAGAAACTTGATGTGGCTCAATATTTAGACAAATGGCTAAAAGATCATGAGCCTACAGTAGAGATTACACCTACGAAAGATATCAGGAGATTCAGTCCATCTTGCTCACGGGGCGACCGCACCCGCTATTTCCTTAAGGTGCAAGACGGTTGCGACTACTATTGCAGTTACTGTACAATACCTAAAGCTAGAGGAAGAAGCCGCAGCGGAACGATAGAAAGCCTTGTAGTCCAAGCTCGTGAAGTCGCCGCAGAAGGTGGTCGTGAGATAGTAATAACTGGTGTAAACATTGGTGATTTCGGTAAAAACACTGGAGAAAAAATTATAGACCTATTCCGAGAACTAGACAAGGTGGAGGGCATTAGCCGCTATCGTATATCATCGCTAGAACCTGACCTGCTAACAGACGAGATTATCGAATTTGTGGCAAATTCCAGAGCATTCATGCCACATTTCCACATACCGCTACAATCAGGTAGCGACCCTATATTAAAATTGATGCGTAGGCACTACGATTCTGCTCTCTTTGCAGAAAAGGTGAATAAGATAAAGGCTCTTATCCCCGATGCTTTTATAGGCGTAGACCTTATTGTAGGAGCTAGAGGCGAAAGCGAAGAACTGTTTAACACATCACGGTGCTTTGTGGAATCGTTGCCGATAACCCGATTGCACGTATTCCCTTATTCCGAACGTCCAGGAACTCTTGCGTTGACTATCGACGGTATTGTAGACCAGCACACAAAAAGCGTTCGCGCAGGCATTATGATATCCGCATCCGAGAAGAAACTAAAAAATTTCACCGAGCAGTTTATAGGTCAAGTCCGACCAGTATTGTTTGAACAACCCCAAGAGGGTCAGCCAATGCACGGCTTCACCGACAACTACATCAAAGTAATAACACCCCACAGAGCAGAATACATCAACCGCCTCGCAATGGTTAGGCTGGTCAAAATGAACGATGACTGTTCTGTTGTCGGCGAAATTGTTTCAGCACCCGATGAAATAAAATCCGAGTCATGAGAAAAACAGATAAAATATTATACGCACCGTTATCGGCATTCTTACATGCCATAGCTTACCTGCCGTTCTGGGTATTATATGGTATTTCAGATATTTGCTTTATTTTTGCATACCACATATTCCGCTATCGCCGTAGAGTCGTGGAGCAAAATATCAACGAGTCATTTCCCGACAAAAGCAAAACAGAAAGACGCAAGATTATAAGGATATTTTACCGACACTTCACCGACACATTCGTTGAAACCATCAAGCTATTGCACGTATCTGATGATACTATGCGTAAACGCATAGTGTTCAAGAATATCGAGGAAGTGGATAAAAGCATCGAAAATGGGCGCTCCATTGTTATGTACGCCGCACATTATTGCAATTGGGAATGGCTATCTGCCATCACATTATGGTCTAAACACAGCACCGATATAGTGCAATTCGGACAAATCTATAGACCTCTTAAAAATGAGTGGTTCGATAATTTCTTTTTAGATTTGCGCAGCCGATTCAACTCCTATTCCTATCCTAAGAACAGCGTTTTCCGCGAATTGCTGACGGCAAAACGCAACGGCAAGGTTACAGTCACGGGCTTCATTTCCGACCAGCACCCTAACCGCAACGACGAAGACGATGTTATCACATTCCTCAATCATTACACCGCATTCATAACTGGCGGTGAAGTCATAGCAAAGAAAATGGACATGGATGTGATGTACTTCGATGTCCGCAAGATTAAAAGGGGGCATTACGTATGTACCATAAAAGTTATTACCCGAGAGCCTAAAGCTACGGAACAATACGAGATCACCAACACATACGCCCGTCTTCTTGAGAACGTGATAAACGAGCAACCTTCTGAATGGCTTTGGACACACAAGCGATGGAAGAACAAGGTTACACCTAAAACAGAATCACCAAAATGAATAAACCCATAGCCGTAATTATACTTAACTGGAACGGAGCTAAGCTATTACAAGAGTTTCTCCCTAGCGTATGCGAGTACACCAATAGCCACATTGCCGATATTTTTGTTGCCGATAACGGAAGCACCGACAATTCTCTTGAGATTCTTAAACAAGAATTTTCTACAGTAAAAACTATCGTACTCGACAAGAACTATGGGTTTGCCGAGGGCTATAATAGGGCAATAAAAGCCGCTGGCTATAAATATACGGTACTATTAAATAGCGATGTGAAAGCAGCCCCAAACTGGTTAGAGCCGCTTTATGAATATTGCGAAGCACACAGCGAGGTAGCCGCATGCCAGCCTAAGATATTATCGTACAGCGAGCCAGAGAAATTTGAATACGCAGGAGCAGCTGGAGGCTTTATAGATAAGTTGGGCTATCCATATTGTCGAGGGAGAATATTCGGCAGCATCGAAGTCGACCACGGACAATACGACACAGCCCCGATTGACGTCATGTGGGCTACAGGAGCGGTGCTATTCGTAAGAACTGAAGTCTATTTGTCGGTTGGCGGACTTGACACAAAATTCTTTGCCCACATGGAAGAAATTGATTTGTGTTGGCGTATTCATCTTGCAGGGTACAAAATCAAAGCTATAACAAGTGCCAAGGTTTATCACCTTGGTGGCGGCAGCCTACCAGCATCTAACCCTCGTAAGACCTACCTTAATTTCCGCAACAACCTATTGCTATTGCACAAGAATCTGCCACGCAAAGTTGGCAAACGCCTACTTTTCATACGAAGGCTTTACGATACTCTTGCATTCTTCATGTTTATCGCCAAACTGGATTTCAAGAATGCCAATGCCATAATAAAAGCCCATTTGGACTTTAAACAGATGCGTAAAGAATATAATATACTACCCGATAAAAATATGCTAGGGCTTCTCCCTGGAAGTAAATGCAATATTATAATCGATTACTATTTAAAAGGACGTAAAACTTTTTAACACCACAATAAGATTATGAACAATACCTGCCCACTGATTCTCATAAGCAACGATGACAGCTATAAAGCTCCTGGCATAAAATTATTGACAGAAATTGCCCGTAACTACGGAGATGTATTTGTCGTAGCCCCAGAAACTCCCCAATCAGGAAAATCATCAGCTATCACGATGGAACAACCGCTTCGTGCAAGACTAATACACCAAGATGAAGGGCTCACCGTATTCGCAGTGAACGGTACGCCAGTTGATTGTATTAAATTAGCTCTAAACGAGCTTGTTCCACGTTTGCCTGACTATATCCTATCGGGCATGAACCACGGCTACAACTCTGGCAATTGCACTATCTACTCTGGAACTATGGGTGCGGTGTTTGAAGGCAGCTTCTACGGCATCCCAAGCATGGGATTCTCATACGGTTCACACGACCAGAGCCTAGACCTAACGCAATGCGAGCCTTTCATTAGGCAAGGCATTGAGATTCTTATCAATCATAAATTCGAGAAAGGCGTTTGCTTCAATTTGAATATACCGCATTGCGAAAAAATCCTTGGATTGAAAGCCGCAGTCAACGCTAGAGGACAATGGGTCCACGAATACGAAAAACGTATCGACCCGCATGGTCGTCCATACTATTGGACAACTGGAACGTACGCTCCAGCCGAACCTGACAACCTGATGAACGATGTATACCTGCTTGAACAAGGTTATGCCACTATAGCTCCTTGCACAGCCGACCAAACCTATCATCCTGCCATAAACGCATTGAACAATATACTATAACTCCATAAAAGAAGCCTTTTGGCACTATTTTTTAGCGTTTATATCATAAAAATTAAATATAATAATATTAAATTTGCGTTAGAGAAATTAGGAAATTAATCCATGAGGTACTTTTTATATTGTTGCATATATTGCACATTGATGCTTATCTCATGTAAAAGCACCGATAAGCAGGCAATCTCTTCTAACAACACAAACACACTGCATGCTGAAGGGATTGCAATCACTCCACACGACAACTATACCGTAGTGGAGATAAAAGACCCATGGAAAAAAGAGCAAATACTTCAACGGTATGCTTTGATTCCTCGTTCATCTGAAATTCCGAAAGGACTTCCTGAAAAAACGGCAATAATACGCACACCAGTAAAGCGTGCCCTTGTATATTCCAGTGTTCATGCCAACGCTATAAAGGAACTCGGCGAAGTATCAAGTATTGTAGGCGTGTGCGACCCTCAATATTTCACCATACCTGAAATTAGGGAAGGTCTTGAATCTGGTCAGATTATAAACGCAGGCTCAAGTATGTCGCCAGTTACCGAAAAGATAATAGCGCTTTCACCTGAAATAATAATACTTTCGCCATATCAGAACTCCACTTATGGCGAGCTTACGTCATTAGGGATTCCAATCATCGAATGTGCTGATTACATGGAAACATCGCCATTGGGCAGAGCCGAATGGATAAAACTTTTCGGTATGCTATACCATAAAGGACAAGAAGCCGATAGCATCTATAATGATGTAACCGAAAAATACACCAGCCTTAAAGCACTCACATCCGACCTTGAACAAAAGCCTAAGATTCTATCAGAGAATATAATCAACGGAACTTGGTATGTTCCAGGCGGAAACAGTTATATGGCGCATCTTTTCGCCGATGCTGGAGGCTCATACGCATGGGATGACGTAAACACATCCGGCTCAATACCGCTAGACATGCCTCGTGTCCTAGAAAAGGCTCACGATGCCGACGTATGGTTGATAAAAAGTTTCGATCCCGACTTCTCTTATGCTAAGCTAAAATCACAGAACTCCCTTAATGCTGAATTTAAGGCGTTTAAGCAACATAATATTTTCTATTGCGACACAGAACGCACAACATTATTCCAAGATTTCCCATTTCACCCCGAAGTCTTGCTAAAAGAATATATTGCCATATTCCATCCGCAACTTTTAGGGGAGTATACCTTAAAATATTTTAAGCCGTTAAAGAACAATGAGCAACAACACACACAACCTTAGATTTATCATCGCCATTTCAGTTCTTGTCGTATTGGCGACATTCCTATCATTAGGCAACTTGTTGATAGGTTCGGTGCATGTGCCTACCGAAGAGATTATTAGTATGCTCACGGGCAACGGTTCTTCTAACGAGATATGGGAAATCATTATATTTCAGTCACGAATCCCCACGATTGTGACAGCCATATTGGCTGGTGCGGCATTAGCCGTTTGCGGACTCCTACTGCAAACCGTATTCAACAACCCGCTTGCCGACCCATCAATTCTAGGAGTTTCCACTGGTGCCAGCTTCGGAGTGGCGATAGTGATGCTGCTTGGAGGCGGAGCGTTAGGTATGGCTTTTGATTCCGTTGTTTCAGGATATATAGGCACTCTTGCAGGTGCTTTTGCTGGAGCTTTGGCGGTGCTAGCAATGCTCATTTCGCTATCCTCTTTCGTAAAAAGCGCTACAATGCTACTCATAATAGGTATAATGGTAAGTTACTTGACTTCAAGTGCAATCTCATTACTAAACTTCTTCGCCACCGAAGAAGGTGTACATGCGTTTGTTATATGGGGTATGGGGAATTTCTCTAGCGTGACGCTCGACCAATTGCCGTCATTCTCCATTTTGATTATTATTTCCATGTGTTTTGCATTACTCATGGTGAAACCTCTAAACGCACTCCTACTAGGCGTCAAGTATGCCGAAAACCTAGGTATAAACATTCGCAACACCAGAAATTACTTATTACTAATCACGGGACTACTTACAGCCGTTATCACAGCTTACTGCGGTCCCATTAGCTTCTTAGGGCTAGTTGTTCCGCACATAGCGCGCATGGCGTTAAACACGTCCAACCACAATACATTGTTACCAGTAACAATGCTCACAGGCTCTGTTATCGCTTTACTTTGCTCATTGATAAGCGTACTTCCGTCATCTATCGGAGTGATTCCTATTAATGCAATAACACCTATCATAGGCGTGCCTATTATAATCTATATAATACTTAACCGCCGAAAGCTGCAATATTTCAACTAACCAATGGCAATACTTAGCACACACAACCTCATAGTAGGCTACCGTAAAGGGAAAAAACAGATACCAATAATCAGCAATCTCAATCTAGAGCTTAATCAAGGTTGCTTGGCTGCATTAGTCGGTGCTAATGGTATCGGAAAGTCTACCCTACTACGTACAATAGTAGGAAACCAATCGCCACTCTCGGGTTATGTCACAATTGATAACAACAACATTAACGATATTGACAATGCTGATTTATCAAGGCTTCTCGGAATCGTTAATACCGACCGTACTCAGGCTGGAGGATTGACAGTCAAAGAATTGGTATCATTGGGCAGACAACCTCACACGGGATTCTTGGGCATACTTAACAAGCACGATAAAGCAATCGTAGAAAATGCGATGAAAGATGCAGGCATCTTGAGTAAGGCTAACAGCTTTGTAGCAGAACTATCCGACGGTGAAAGGCAAAAAACGATGATAGCCAAAGCCCTAGCACAAGAAACGCCAATCATCATACTTGACGAGCCTACAGCTTTTCTCGACGTGGCTAGCCGTATCGAAACCATGCTGTTACTCCATCGCCTAGCACATGAACAAAATAAAGCTATACTTCTGTCATCCCACGACCTGTCACAATCAATGATGCTTGCCGATGAGCTATGGCTAATAAGCAGTGACCATAAATTGGTGAGCGGAAACACCGAGGATATAGCCCTTTCAGGTGCGATGGATAGCATTTTTGTTTCTCCGCATGTTAAATTTGATCTACTACAAGGCGATTACAACATAAATATTACACCTTCGCACAGCGTGAATCTAATATGCGATGACAGCATCCTAAAACGATGGATTATAAATGCATTGAAGCGGAACGGATACATGCCATCACCATCAAACAACGATAGCGACATCACCATAAACGCAAAATCGGCAACCGAATTATGCGTAGCCAAGGGTACACACAGTGAAACTGCCAATTCATTCGCTGAGATAATAAATTTGCTAAAACAATTTTCATAAAACAACATAACTTTCAATATGAACATCACACTGGAAGATTTCATGTCATGGCAACCAGAAACATACGAGGCTGACGTTATCGATAAATACTATGCCACCGTTGCAAACCGCCTCGCAAGCACATGGCAAGAAGCCAATGTTTTGACTAATATCAGCGACAAGCTGAAACGTGAAATAATCCTATCTGTCATGGGTTACTATCAAGATATTGTCGCCGACTTAGGATTATGGCGTTCATTCTCAACAATGTGCGATAATTTATACGGCTCTCCAGTACCATTCTTTGAACGTGACGACAGCTATATTGATAGTGAATTGAATGAGAGCGACCTGCGTTTCATCATTTGGCACGTTTTAGAGTTATCAAATACCGAAAAAGGTCTTATCTCACCCTATCATAAGTCTATTGAGGTTCTAGCTCAACGATTTTTTGAGATATTAGATTACGTATATGAGTCAATGCCTTCATCAGTAAATTTAATGATGCTATTTGACGTTGATTTAAGCAGTGACGATGCCGACAGCCAGCACACTGTACTAGAATTAGCCCATTGGCTTTTCAATCATTCTTATCTGCTAAGATATTCGCATGACGAAGCCATAGATGATATGGATATGGCAAAATTTACAGTAGGGCCTCTAGCCCTTTATGTCAGCGAGTGGATAGATATGATTGTTGAACAAAAAACGCCTAAATTTGGAAAGGAAAAAGCAACAAAAAGCTATTCTAACCTTATAAAAGTTCATGAAGACATAGACATCAAGTATCACGACCTACTATACCGCCTCTATCTCCAAACATCCTACCGCCAATAAACCCATTATATTAATGCCCGACATGAATAATTCATCATTATCCACATCGGACATACCCTATCTAATACAAAAAACGATTTCTACTAATAGCTTGTTACAGGACGAATAGAGCATCCATAATATGGATAGATACTATTGTAAGTTCCATACATGTCCGAATAAAAATACATTACAGTTTCATCAGTTCCACATCTATAAATACCATGCGTATGAATCGCCCTATTAACATTATCGGTGTAACACCCTGCAGATGGAAGAAAAATTGAATTACCGTTAGGACCTATCACCTCATACCCATAAACATTCTTATATACACACCAAACCCAATCACACTCAGCGACCAATTCCTCTAATTCAATCTTAGTTGGAGTTCTCCACTCCTTTCCCCATTTGATATATGCAATATCATAAAATCTCTCATTTATACCATAGTATATACTTATATCATTACGTAATAGAGAATCGCATTTTTCATTAAATGTTTTAATTGAATAATCATCTTTCATTCTATTTTCACCCCACGCATAATAGCCTCCATATTCTTCTGGAGCAGATGCTCCAATATTCCAGCTAGCCCATTGTACTGAAAGCCCTAAGTCAACAGGATCTGCCACATGAACTTCAGCCATAAAGTCCTTAGAAATTTCAGGGACAAGATTCATGTTCAATTCATCATCACACGACACAACAAATAAAGAACTCGACAAAATAATTGTCATCATAAAAAAGTTTTTCATAATTAAATAAAAACCCTACGCAGCCCCAAATAGGAATTTTAACAAACAAAAAGCGTAGAACTGCAATGCCACGTCTTTGTTAGAAGGTCCTGAGAAAACCTGAGATACAGATGTAGGTATGACAGCCCACGCTAAAAAGCATGAGAACCATCATGCATATCCTTGTATCTCGTAGAAAGTTTCTCAGGTTTTCTAACACAAGATAAGCATAACGCTTCTTAATAAACCACAAAAAGTGCAACAGCCTCTGCTATTACAATGCAAATTTAACTATAATTTCTTAAATCCAAATATTTTTTCCATTATTACACAAAGTGCTAACTATTAAATCTAGAATAGGGCGTTTATATTCATTGAGAAAAATTCTTCAACACATATACCACCATCACCCACAATCAAAGCATGTTTAGGTTGATACAATGCTTTAAAACGTTCTAGCCCCACAGTATTCTTTTCTGCATTACTTTTCTCTTCTATCGAAATTATAGTGTTTCTCTTTCTTAGAACAAAATCCACCTCATCATTTCGCTCACGCCAATAAAACACTTCAAAACGATGAACAAACGCTTGACTTACAAGATATGCTCCCACAGCCGACTCAAACACATGACCCCATAATTTTCTATCTAATAATGTTTGCTCAATGCATTTCTAGAACTGCAATTTTTTATACAGCAAATTACAATCAATATTTCATAACAACAAAGGCAGAGAGCCAATATTACAACTCACTGCCTTTATTACAACCTTATATCAAGATTGCCTCTTATTCAGCTTTACCGTGGCAATTCTTATATTTCTTACCGCTTCCACATGGACAAGGGTCGTTACGACCTACTTTCGGTCCAGCTATTATTGGAGCCACAGGACGTTGAGGTCCTTGAGGAGCAGATGCTGCCGCACGTTGAGCCTCAGCACCAGGATAAGCCTCACGGCTTGTTCGATATTGAGGTACTTGACGTTTTGGCATCTCACGCTCTACGACTTGTTGAGGTTGTTCTTGTGGGTTAGCTACAATTATCTGTCCTCTCATCAACTTCGATACAGAACCAGCATTCATCGTGTTCAACATATTTGTGAACAAGTTGAAAGACTCAATCTTATAAATCACTAGTGGATCTTTCTGTTCATAACTAGCATTTTGAACAGAATGACGCAATTCGTCTAGCTCACGCAAGTGTTCTTTCCATGTATTGTCAATAGTCATTAGCAACACAGCTTTCTGCCATGCCTTTGATATAGACTTTCCATTGGTATTATACGCCTCCTCTATATCAGCCATTATGCGATAAGCACGCTTTCCATCGGTGATAGGCACTTGAATCATACCCTTTGCTCCATGCTCCTCTACAATACTCTTTATTACAGGGAAAGCCACATCAGCTATATTATCCGACTTTCGGTTGAACGCATCCACTGCCGCACGATAGATAGCATCCACCTTAGCTCCCGCATCCATCTTAGCATAATTATCGGATGCAAAAGGCAACTCTATAGCGAATGTCGATAATACTTGCAATTTCAACTCGTCGTATTCGTCATTGCCACCATATTTATCAACAAGGTTGGTAGCACAATCGTATATCATGTTAAGAATATCTACCCCCATACGCTCACCTATCAAAGCATGATGGCGACGGTTATATACCGCATTACGCTGGTTATTCATCACATCATCATAGTCTACTAGGTGCTTACGCACTCCGAAGTGATTCTCTTCTACACGCTTCTGTGCATTTTCAATAGAGCGGGTTATCATCTTGGATTCTAGCATTTCTCCTTCTTTGAAGCCGAAACGGTCAAGTTGCTTAATCATGCTATCTGACACGAATTTACGCATCAAATCATCCTCAAATGACACATAGAATACTGAAGAACCCTTATCACCTTGACGACCGGCACGACCACGTAACTGACGGTCAACACGACGTGACTCATGACGTTCTGTACCTATAATTGCAAGACCACCCGCAGCCTCAACTTCAGGAGTCAACTTAATGTCGGTACCACGACCTGCCATATTTGTTGCAATCGTAACCACGCCTGTACGACCAGCTTGTGCAACAATATCAGCTTCTTTCTGGTGCAACTTTGCATTCAACACATTATGAGGAATACGGCGAACTGTCAACATTCGGCTCAACAACTCTGAAATTTCCACAGAAGTAGTACCCACAAGCACTGGACGTCCTTGATTTAACAAGTTCTGAATTTCTTCTATCACCGCATTGTATTTCTCTTTCTTCGTGCGGTAAACACGGTCATTCATATCAATGCGTTGCACTGGTTTATTCGTAGGAATAGTAACAACATCAAGTTTGTATATATCCCAGAACTCGCCTGCCTCTGTTTCAGCCGTACCAGTCATACCCGCAAGCTTGTGATACATACGGAAGTAGTTCTGCAAAGTGATAGTAGCAAATGTTTGCGTAGCGGCTTCCACCTTTACATTTTCTTTTGCCTCTATAGCTTGATGTAGACCGTCGCTATAACGACGACCTTCCATGATACGTCCTGTTTGCTCATCGACAATCTTGACTTTGCCGTCTTCAGTCACCACATATTCAACATCCTTAGAGAACAATGTGTAAGCCTTCAACAATTGATTAACAGTATGGACACGTTCTGCCTTCACTGCATAGTCTGACATCAATTCGTCTTTCTTCGCCAACTTTTCAGCATCAGTAATAGGCTCATTTTCTACAGCCGACAATTGAGAAGCAATATCAGGAAGCACGAAGAACTTAGGATCATTCGCCCTACCAGTCAAAACATCTATACCCTTATCGGTTAAGTGTACACTGTTGTTCTTTTCATCTATCACGAAATATAGAGGATCGGTAACAATGTGCATCTCACGGTTATTATCCTGCATATAGTGAGCTTCGGTAGCAAGCATAGCCTGC
The DNA here is from genome assembly GCA_964606575.1 of uncultured Muribaculaceae bacterium. GTDB lineage: Bacteria > Bacteroidota > Bacteroidia > Bacteroidales > Muribaculaceae > RGIG4576. The sequence continues at coordinate 12,903 of CAZSHA010000064.1, forward strand.
TTTACACCCTCTTGGCTTAAGAACTTGATAAGCGGACCGTATTTTGGAAGACCTTTATATGCACGGAATAATTTCAAATTTCCTTCTTTAACCTTTTCCTTATCATCACTAGCCATAAGGTTCTTAGCCTCAACTAGCAAATCTGTGATAAGGCGACGTTGTGCATTATAAACATTTTCCACATTGGTACGATACTCCAAGAACAATTGGTCATCACCCTTAGGCACA
>CAZSHA010000065.1:0-12855 GCA_964606575.1 uncultured Muribaculaceae bacterium
TCCAAAATATCTCTTAAAATAATCTCGAAATAAAATTTAAACAACTTCTAAAAATATGTTTTATAACATTGTTTACTCATTTTGTTGCAAAATTAGTCAGCCAAAATTATTAGTCTGTAGGACTTTTTGCACGGAAATTGTTCAAAATAGCTATGCAGGAATTATTTTTATATATAGAAACCAATAAAACAGAAAAAAATACAATTATTAATTGCATGCAGCTTGTTTGAGCTATTGATTATGTACTTGAGATGATTATTTATGTTGAATTTTTGTTAGGGCTATTTTGATAAAGTTGAGGAGCTGCTATTTATACAGCAGTTCCTCAATATGCTCTTTTACTTTGTTCATTAGCCACATAGGGGTGGAAGTTGCTCCACATATTCCGATTCTTTCTTTTCCTTTAAGCCACGCAGGATTAATTTCCTCCTCACTAGAAATCAAGTAGGACGATTGGTTGGCATCGTGGCACTCGGCAAAGAGTATTTTCCCATTGCTGCTTTTTTTCCCGCTCACAAATATTATCAGTTCATGAGCTTTGGCAAACTCTCTAATCTTGTCTATTCGGCTAGCTACTTGACGGCAGATGGTGTCGTAGCTTTCAAATATGTGCTTACCGTTGTTTATCTCGTCAATTTTGCCTACTATCTTTTGAAAACCTTGTAAAGATTTTGTAGTCTGCGAATATAAATATATGTCACGATTGAAATCTATGTTTTTAATGTCCTCGGCATCTTGTATGACGATAGCTTCGCCGTTGGTTTGTCCTACCAATCCGTTAACTTCGGCATGCCCATTCTTACCGTAAATCACGATTTGGGGGTTGTCGTTGTGTTCTGATTTAGTGTTGTAGGTGGCATGTATACGCCTTTGCAGTTGAAGCACAACTGGGCATGTGGCATCAATGATTTCGATATTGTTTCGTTTGGCTATTTCGTAGGTTTCTGGAGGCTCGCCGTGAGCGCGCAATAACACCTTAACATTATGTAAATCTCGGAGTTGCGAATGTGTTATGGTTTCCAGTCCTTTACGCTTGAGCCGTTCCACCTCGTTGGAGTTGTGTACAATATCTCCTAAGCAATAGAGGTGTCCGCTCTTGTCAAGCTCTTCTTCGGCTTTCTTAATGGCGGTTACAACGCCAAAGCAGAAGCCAGAGCCTTTATCAATCTCAATTATAGCCATAAAACATATAATTTAAATGTTCTTTATTATATTATTGTATAACTCAAGCATCCATCTGTTTTGCTCGTCAGGTGTCATGTGGGAATTGTCAAGCACTATGGCGTCATCGGCTTTCCTTAATGGGCTTTCGGCTCGTGTTTGGTCTAGGTAATCTCGATTTTTCACGTTTTCAAGCACTTCTTCGTAGGTGATAGAATTATCTTCCTTAGACCTGAGTTCATCGTAACGTCGTCTTGCTCTGGTTTCAGGAGATGCATCCACATAAACTTTCATCTCGGCATTAGGGAAAACAACAGTTCCGATGTCACGTCCATCCATAACGATACCTTTGTATTCTCCCATTTTTTGCTGTTGCTTAACAAGTTCATGCCTAACGAAAGGTATTGCCGCTACAATGCTTACTTTGCTTGAAACACGCATGTCACGTATTTCACGCTCTACGTTTATACCGTTTAGCATCGTTAAAGAAGAACCCGTGTCGGGGTCTACGCTGAATGAAATGTTGATATTGGGTATTTCAGCTTCCAGTTTTTGGGTGTCTACGATGTCGCCGTTTATAAGGTTGTTGTTTAGGCAAAAAAGCGTGACAGCGCGGTACATAGCGCCTGTGTCGATATAAGCGTAGCCAATGTTTTTGGCAAGCACTTTAGCCATTGTGCTTTTCCCTGATGACGAGAATCCGTCAATTGCTATTGTGATAAGTTTCTTCTTCATCTCTTCATATTTTATATCACTACAAAGATACAATAAAGAAATGAAAGCCTATTATAAATTACTAAAATAGAAGTTAAGCTCGCTGTACCAGAATCCTTGTTAAATAGAAAGAGTTGTTTATTTAGTTGTATTATTTCTGAAATAAGAGAAATCATATAATAAATTAGTATTGAGTTAGATATTTTATATCTTTGATGAAGTGTTATTAAAAATAAAATATGTTATGAAGAAACTAGTTTTAGCGATTTGGGCTATTGTCATGTTGTGGAGTTGTTCGTCGGGTGGCAATACTATTATAGAAGAACCTCCTACGACCGATACTGTGCCGACAGACACAATACCATCAGACACTATATTTGTAGATTCTATAATTTCGTTAGATACAGCACCTAAGGATTTTAAGGGCGAAGTATTTTATTATTCGCATTTGAATGCAGAGTTGTGGGCTACGTTAAATACTTATGAGGAAATGTGTGAAGCAGCTTCTATTCCCGATGATGTGCTGAAAAGGTTAACAACCGCAGGGCTTGCTCAGAGTTGTATGTATTGGCCTTTATATGGTAATTATTTTGCATACCCTACTTTCACATTAAGTATCTATGACGGTATTGTGATAAACATAGAGCATTGCAATGCTCTGCTAGAACTGGCTAAGAGGGAACAGAGCGGTATCGCTTTGTTGAAGTTGTATAAATATTTTCAGCTGGGTGATCATAAACATTTATGGGATTATGTTCCTATTGATCAAAAAAATTCTGTAATGCATAAGGGCTATTTAGAGCTATTGCTAACAACCGATTTATACATAACGAAATTGGATAAGGAGATGTTGATTGAGCTAGGAGCTTTTATAGAGCGAGTCTTGTTACAATTTGCTGAGCGAAATGGTGGCACAATAGGGTGGGTTGGAGTTGCGGACATTTCTTATGTGTTGTGGCAAAAGGTTTTGCTGTGTTATAATAAATTTACGCCTATTTTAACTGATGACGAAGTGCAGAATTTTGAGCAGAACATAAAATATTTTGGATTAAGAGGACTGGATAACACTATTCATTTCGTGTCGGTTATTGATGAGAAAAAGCGTATTCTGCTAGAACAGTTGCAGTAGTGCATTGAGAATAGAAATTAAAAAGACAGCCATATAGTTGAATAAATGGACTATATGGCTGTTTTCATTATGTGGGTTGGTGATTATTTTTGATTCTCGGCTTGTGCGGCTGCTTCTGCGAATCCTTTGCTGAAATATAGCATTTGGAAATCAATAGAGTTGCACCAGTATTTCCAGCTATGGTTGCCAGGACGTGTTATGTAGTCGTGAGCTATTTTCTTCTCAAGCAGAACCTTGTGTAATTGTTCGTTTACATCAAACATTAAATCACTTACGCCGCAGTCGAAGATGATGCGTTGATTGGTAGATTCCAATCCTTGTGCTATACCTACAACGCTGTGGCTTTTCCATAATTCTGGATTGTCCTCGTATTTGCCTAAGCGGTCTTTGATTTTCCATTTTAGCGGGAATGGCACAATATTAAGTCCTCCGCTCATACTGCCGCATTGCCAATAAATGTCAGGGTATTTCAAAGCAAGGCTCATAGCACCGTGTCCGCCCATGCTAAGACCAGTGATAGCTCTAAACTTAGGGTCGGCTATAGTGCGATATTTATTGTCGATGAATGAAACGAGTTCTTTGGTGATGTAAGTTTCAAATTGCATCTTAGGATCAATAGGAGAATCTAAATACCAACTGTCTTGACCGTCGGGACACACGATAATCACGCTATATTCGCTTGCTAGGTCTTGTAGCTCTGGTTTCTTTTTAATCCAGTTGTCGTAAGCACCGCTATAGCCGTGAAGCAGGTACAATACGGCGTATTGCTCCTCTTGCATCTCAGGGTCAGAATAATCGGCAGGAACGATAACCACATTTTTAATGTCACGAGCCATCGCTTGACTCTTTACGGCTACGGTATCTACTTGCCCTTGAGTTTCGCTGTTTTTAGGTTTTGCACTTAATGAATTGGTGAACGAGAAAGCCATAATAAGCATAATTGCTATTATGGATGTTCTGAGATTGTTGAAATAAGTTGTCGTCATATTTTGTTAATTATTATCGTTTGTTCTTGAAAAAAGTTGTCATTAGTTCCGAACATTCTTCAGTCAGTACACCGCCAGTGATTTCCGTTTTCTTGTGGAAAGGGTTTTCGCAAAAAGTGTGATAGCCTCTTTTATCATCACTAGCTCCATATACTACTCGCTTTATCTGGCTCCAGCCTAGCGCTCCAGCACACATTATGCACGGCTCAACGGTTACGTATAGGGTACATTCAGTTAGGTATTTTCCTCCAAGATAGTCGGATGCCGAAGTTATCGCTTGCATTTCGGCATGTGCCGTGACATCGGTGAGCGTTTCTGTGAGATTGTGTCCTCGTGCTATCACTTGATTGCCGGCTACTACCACGGCTCCTATTGGAACTTCGTCTTTGTCTATTGCTTTATGAGCCTCATCTAAAGCGATTCTCATAAAACGTTGGTCTTGTTTTTCCTTATCTGTCAATTCGTTCATGAAATTAATTTTTATTCTCTATAATAGACACGTTTCACTCGGCTAGAGATAGATGTGAGTATCTCGTAAGGGATAGTGCCTCTTGCTTCGGCCAGTTCTTCTACAGGTATATGTTTACCGAATATCTCCACTGAGTCGCCCACTTTGCAAGATGTGTCGGTCACATCCACCATACACACATCCATGCACACGTTACCGATAGTTGGGCATAGAGTTCCGTTAATCCAAATATGGGCTTTGCCGTTGCCGAAACATCTGGCGAATCCATCGGCATATCCGATAGGTATGGTAGCTATGCGTGAGTCACGTTGCAAGACACCTTTTCTGCCATAACCTATTGTAGTGCCGGCTGGCAGGTCTTTAATGGATATGATTACCGAATGTAGAGAGGATATTGGTTGTAAGTCGGCTTCAGAGCCATCGTTTACCGTAGAAATGCCGTATATGCCAATTCCTATACGTACCATGTCGTATTGGTATTCAGGAAAACGTACAATGCCCGTGGTGTTGAGAATGTGCCTCATTATATGATGTTTAAATCCTTTTTGCAATATGCAGCAACATTCCTCAAAGTAGTTGAACTGCATCATTGTGTATTCGTCTTGTAGCGGTTCATCGGCAACGCTTAAATGAGAGAATACACTGGCTGGCGTAATAGCATCTTGGCTTTGCAACAAGTTGATAAGTTCTGGTAACTGTTCTTTTAGGAAGCCCAGACGATTCATACCTGTTTCAATCTTTATGTGTACGGGATAATTAAAAATACCGCATTTCTCGGCTTCCTTTATTATCTCCTTGCATTCTTCGATGCTGAATACCTCGGGTTCTAGATTGTAGGTGAACATAGCTTTGTAATTTGTCACTTTGGGATTAAGAACCATTATCGGCATAGTTATTCCCGCTTTTCGCAGGTCTGCACCCTCATCGTGAGCTGCTACTGCAAGATATGAAGCTCCACGGTCTTGAAGCGTTTTTGCTAACTCGTCAGAGCCAGCCCCATATCCCGAAGCTTTCACCATACACACGGTTTTCGTTTCTGGTCGAAGCCGTGAACGGAAAAAGTTGTAGTTATGTGCTACGGCATCCAAGTTTACTTGCAATACTGTTTGGTGCTGCTTGGCCTCAAGCATGTCAAGTATTCGTTTGAATCCGAATTCGGGAGCACCTTTTAAGAGTATAATCTCATCCTCGAAATCGCTTTGCGACATTTCTTCAAGAAATTCATCTGTGGAATTGAAGAATTGGGAGTTGACATCGAAGAAGCATTGATTTTCTGATATTTCGTTGCCTATACCTATGACTCGGGTTATATTCTTGTTTACCATGAGTTCGGCAATCTGCCTATATAGTTCTGCTTTGGTGAAAGCCTCGTGTTGAACGTCAGACAAGATTACCGTCATGGTGGATGCTGGTGTAGCCCGTCTTGCCATGAAGTCCAAAGCTGGAGCTAGCGAATTGTAATCGCTGGTGTAAGAGTCGGCAATTACCATGCAGTTGTTAGTGCCTTCAATCACATTTAGGCGTGTGTCTATAGGTGTTAACCCTTTCATTCGGAGTGCTATCGTGTCACGGTCTATATCAAGGCATAACATGACGGCAAGGCAATTAAGCACGTTTTCAATATCTCGTTCCTTGATGAGCGGGACTGTCATTTTGCTTGAATTGTTGCGGTAACGGTAGATAATATCGGTTGCGTTGTCGCCCTTATCAATCTGTTGTATGTAGATGTCGCTATCAGGATTTTTTAACGACCAACTTATACCTTGTGCCACGCTCAAAATGGGTTTAACTGAGTCGCTAATCAATTTATCGTCGGCACAATATATTATATAATCGCAATTGGTCAGCAGTTTGGCTTTCTCTTCGGCTTTCTGATAAATAGACAAAAAACCGTCGCTATGCTCGTCGCCCAAATTAGTCCATACTCCTATGGTAGGACGAATCAAGGCTTGAAGTGTACTCATTTCGTTTGGTTGCGATATGCCAGCCTCTATTATTCCAAGAGTGGTGTTGTCGTCCATTTCCCATAGCGAAAGGGGGACGCCTATTTGAGAATTGAAACTGCGTGGACTGCGTACAATGCTATAATCTTCTTTCAGCAACTGGTTCAACCGTTCTTTTAGAGTGGTTTTCCCTTTGCTGCCTGTGATACCTATTATAGGAATGTCGAAACGTCGGCGATGATAGGTTGCGATTGCTTGTAATGCAGAGCATGAATTGTCAACCACAAGAAAATTGGCATCGCTGTATTCTTGCGGGATTTCAGCCATGCTCTCAACGATGAAGTTGCGTACGCCTTTCTTATAAAGCTGGGATATATAATGATGTCCGTCGTTGTTCTTGGTTCTGATAGCGAAGAATAGCGTTTCATCGGGATAGGTCAGCGACCGGGAGTCGGTGAGTAACGCACTCACTATCGCTTTAGGAGCGTTAAGTTGTCCAACTCCTATATGTAAGATTGATGCTATTTCTTTAATGGAATATTTCATAACGCTATAAGATTGTTTTAAGTTGTTGAAGGTTCTTTAGATACGGATATTCCGCAATCAAGTTGGCTACAATGTTGGCTGTTTCGGTTTGGAACCGTGTTATAGCCTCTTTGTTGTCGGTCATGTGGCGGTGTGAAAGCCGTTTGGAAATTCGCTCGCACCTTAGTACGGCTTGTGCTGTGTGGTCGTTGAAATATGTTGCCTTGAAAGTGTTCCAGATGTATTCAACGGCGACATCGCTAGGATGTACCATGTCGGTTGCGTAGAAGCGGTAGTCACGCAAATCGTCCATCATGATTTCATAGGCGGGGAAATAGTTGCAAGACGTTGAGCCGTCGGCGATAATATCTCCGATTGCCACCCGTAATGTTGATTTGCTCAATTGGTTTTGTTCTAGCCCATCGGAAATGTGTCGAATGGGACTTACTGTGAAAATCACTTTAGCATTAGACGTGTAATTTTGAATTTCACCTAGTATGTTTTTTAGGCATTCTTTCACTTCTTCAATGCGAAGCATTCTTCTGCTGAACTCACATGCAGGAAGTTTGTGGCAATTGCTCACCACGGTTTTGCTTTGCGTATGCTCATATACAAAAGCTGTCCCCAATGTGATTATCACTGTGTCGCATTTGCTTAGATGCTCATGGGCTTGGCTCAGACGTAAATTCATTTGCTCCAATGCCGCATCTTTGCTTGAACTAGAGAATTGTGAATGGAAACTGAAATGGTTCCACATACCATTGGCGCAGAAAAGTTCTTCGGCAGTTATTTTGTTTCCTGAAATAATACGGCGTATTTCGCTTAGAATGCTTGCAGGATTGTAAACAGTTCCGAAAGGGTTTACATCTACATGCATCATGGCATTGCGCATTTTGTTGCCTATGTTATCGGAAAAGCAGGATCCTAGCATCATAATATATTCATGATGATTGATGTGTGTATGATTATCGTTGATGCGTATAATAGTCCTGAAATTCATAAACTCAATGCCGATTTTGTTTACACAAAGATACAATATTACGATGAAAATCGGTAATTGGAACCTGTTATTTTTTTTGTAATTAAAAAAAAGACTTCTAGATTTTTTTCTTACAATAGTCCCGAGTATAGAATGAAAAACTGTTTTTAGAATGCTAGAAGAGAGGAATACAGTGCAGTAAACCTCTCTTCCTTTGTTATTTGTTGGTGTCTTGTTATTTAGTGCAAGAGCGAGTGCTGAAAGCGACAAGCATCCATACCATCTTCTCTTGTTCTTTCAAATATTCAGTCAACATGTCGGCGGTTACAACGTCGTTAGCATCGTTGGCGATGTCTATAATCTTACGTTCCTCGCCTATCAAGTGCTTGTAGGTGTCAAGAATGTGCTCTACCGCTTCGCCTCCGCAAGTGATGTCGGACACCTCTTTCACATGAGCAGTTTTAAGGTATTCGCTAAATTTGTTCTCAGGATTTCCTCCTAGCATTAAGATGCGTTCTGCTATCTCGTCGATTTTTTCTGCGGCATCGTTGTACATGCTTTCAAATTTCTCATGTAGCACGAAGAAACCGTGTCCCTTTATATTCCAGTGCATTCCACGCAAGTTGGTATAATGTACTTGGAAATCGGCTAATAGAGTGTGTAAAGCAGTAATCACTTTGCCAGCTTTCTCGTCATTCAAATGTAAATAATCTAATGTCTTCATAATTCTATTATTTTAGTTGGTTTGTAATTTTTTTAGCAAATATATTAGTAGAACGAGCGTTTGTCAAACTGATAATTGCTATCTTTGTATAGATGTTGTCTATATACTGAAAAATGTTAAATAAATTTGACTATGACACTACAACAACTTGAATATGTGCTTGCTGTCGACCGGCATCGTCATTTCACTAAGGCAGCCGAGCAATGCTATGTTACTCAACCTACTTTGAGCGCAATGATCCAAAAGTTGGAGGAAGAACTGGATGTAAAAATCTTTGATCGAACTAAACAACCGATTGCTCCAACTCAGGCCGGTGCTTTAATAATAAAACAAGCACGAGAGGTCTTAGTTCAAGTTGACAATATAAAAAGTATATTGGAAGAGGCGAAGCAAGGTGTCAGCGGTAAGTTCCGTTTAGGAATATTGCCGACCATAGCTCCTTATTTGCTTCCGCGCTTTTTCCCTCAAATGATGAAGAAGTATGCCGAACTGGATGTTACGGTTACGGAGATGAAAACGCCAGATATAAAGAAAGCATTATTGTCGGGTGATATAGATGCTGGTATTCTTGCAGAATTGCCAGGAATGGATATATATAATAGTACACATTTATTTTATGAGCAATTTTTCGCTTATGTTTCTAGAAATGACAGTTTGTTTGAAAAGTCGGTAATAAAAACAAGCGATTTGAGCGGTGAATTGTTGTGGTTGCTTGATGAAGGACATTGCTTCCGTGATCAAATGGTGCGTTTCTGTAGTATAAAATCGGCTCAAGCCAGCCAATTGACCTATCAGTTAGGAAGCATGGAAACCTTTATGCGTATGGTGGAAAGTGGAAAGGGAATGACATTTGTTCCAGAGCTTGCGGTGTCGCAAATGAGCGATATGCAGAAGGAGCTAGTTCGTCCTTTTGCTATTCCTATGCCAGCGCGAAAGATTATTCTACTTACTAGTAAAGATTATATCAGGCAGTCGATTGTGAATGCTGTAACTGCTGAGATTCAAGCATCTGTGCCAAAGGAGATGCTTTCATTGAAGCCTACACAGGTGGCTGTATAGATGGCATCTATTGTGTCATAAAACCATTCAATTGTGGAAATTGTTATTCTTGTGTTGCGTGTGTATATATTTGCAACGTGAAACAAGAAATAATAAATGTAAAACAATTAAATAAGAAAAATTATGACACCTATTATCAATTCTCAACTACCTGAATTTAAAGTTCAATCATTTCAAAACGGAGCGTTCAAAACCGTGACTAGTGAAGACGTGAAAGGTAAATGGGCTATTTTCTTCTTCTATCCTGCCGACTTCACTTTCGTTTGCCCTACAGAGCTAGTTGATATTGCTGAAAAGTATGAGCAATTCAAGGCTATGGGCGTAGAGGTTTACTCAGTAAGTACCGATTCACACTTTGTGCATAAGGCATGGCATGATGCATCTGACAGTATACGTAAAATTAAATATCCTATGCTAGCCGATCCTACTGGAGCTTTAAGCAGAGCATTCGGAGTGATGATTGAAGAGGATGGTATGGCATACCGTGGTACATTTGTGGTGAATCCCGAAGGAAAGATTAAGATTGCCGAAATACATGATAATAATATAGGAAGAAACGCCGATGAACTTTTACGCAAAGTTGAGGCTGCTCAATTTGTGGCTACTCATGATGGCGAAGTTTGCCCTGCCAAATGGAAGAAAGGCGAGGCTACATTGAAGCCAAGCATCGACCTAGTTGGAAAGATTTAAAAATGCCAATGTAGTATTCCCCTCGATCGCTGGTTGTGACGAGGGGATTTTTCCACTTCAAACACACCTAATTTCTAATTCTCCAAACTGATTATTATGTTAGATACAAGTATTTTAGACCAAGTGCGAGGTATATTCGCTCAATTAGAAGGTAATTATACATTAAGCGTTTCTGTGTCGGCTTTAAGAGAAGAAGCTGATGAGATGATGGCTTTTGTTGCCGATATAGCAAGTTGTTCCGACCGTATTTCTTGTAAACAGGTGGATGCGGTCAGTGGCGATGCGTTAGAATTTTCTTTACTTAAAGATGATAAACCTACGGGGATTAAATTTAGAGGAATCCCTAACGGTCATGAATTCACATCATTGCTTTTAGCTGTGCTTAATGCCGACGGTAAAGGTAAAAATTTGCCAGATAATGTTATAGCGACTCGCATCAAGGCGTTGAAGGGCGATGTTGTATTGCAGACCTATGTTTCGCTCACTTGTACTAATTGCCCTGATATTGTGCAGGCTTTGAATGTTATGTCATTGATTAATCCTAAGGTGTCGCATGAAATGATAGACGGGGCTTTATTCCAAGAAGAAGCTGATAGGATGAAAATTCAAGCTGTGCCTACGGTTTATGCCAATGGTAAGATGCTTCATGTGGGGCGTGGTTCTCTTGGTGAACTGTTGGAAAAATTAGAAAATCTAGTGGGAAGTGAGCCGCAAGATTGCATAGAGCCTATTGAACGAGAATATGACGTGTTGGTGATAGGAGGTGGTCCTGCAGGAGCTTCGGCTGCTATTTATTCTGCTAGAAAAGGGCTTCGTGTGGCGGTTGTTGCTGAAAATGTGGGAGGTCAGGTTAAGGAAACCGTTGGGATTGAAAACTTAATATCGGTGCCTCACACTACTGGAGTGCAACTTGCTAACTCATTACGTAGTCATATAGGCTTGTATCCTATTGAGATATTTGAAAATCGAAGGGTGGAAAAATCGGAGCTAAAGGGAAAGGTTAAGAGAATCACAACAGTAGGTGGTGAAGTATTCCTTGCACCAGCCGTGATAATAGCTACCGGTGCTGGATGGCGTAAGTTGAAAGTTGAGGGGGAAACTGAATACATTGGTCGTGGTGTGGCTTTTTGTCCTCATTGTGATGGACCTTTATATGAGGGAAAGCATGTGGCTGTGATAGGAGGTGGTAATTCTGGAATTGAAGCAGCTATAGATTTGGCTGGAATCTGTAAGAAAGTTACTGTCTTTGAATTTGCCGATACTTTGCGTGCCGATAAAGTCTTACAAGACAAAGCAAAAAGTCTTCCGAATGTTGAAATCTTCACTACAGCAGAAACCACGAGGGTGCTTGGTGACGGCAGTAAGGTGACGGCTATTGTTGTAAAGGATAGGGTATCAGGTGAGGAGAAAGAGCATGCTCTTGATGGAATCTTTGTGCAGATAGGATTATCGGCTAATAGCCGTCCTTTCTGTGATGAGTTGGAAACAACTCGCATTGGTGAAATTGTTATAGATGCCTTTTGTCGCACTTCGGCGCCTGGTGTGTATGCTGCCGGAGATGTGTCAAATGTGCCATATAAGCAGATTATAATAGCTATGGGTGAAGGGGCGAAGGCGGCCTTATCGGCTTTTGATGATAGGATAAGAGGCGTTTTATAATGGCGTTTGGATGAGGATGGTAAAAGCGATGCAGCTATAGCGTATCGCTTTTTTTAGTTTCATAGGATAGTAATCTAATTTTAGTTGTGTGGAAAATAAAAGCGATGTGTCAATCTCGACACATCGCTTTTGATAGTGGTATAATCTAATCAATTAATAATTTGTCTTTTGAACTTCAAAATAAGACTGAGGGAAAAGGCATGCTGGGCAGCCCTTTGGAGCTTCGCTTGCTTCAACTACGTAACCGCAGTTACGGCATTGCCAGTAAACTTTTCCGTCTTTTTTGAATACAGTGTATTCTTCAACATTTTTTAGAAGCGCTAAATAACGTTCTTCGTGAGCCTTCTCTGCTACAGCGATTGCGCGGTACATGGCAGCAATTGCAGGAAAACCTTCTTCTGCCGCTGTGTCGGCAAATTTAGGATAGTCTAGCGACCATTCTTCATGTTCACCTTCAGCTGCTGCTTTCAAGTTCTCAGCAGTAGTTCCTATCATTCCTGCCGGATAGCATGCGTTGATTTCTAGCATACCGCCTTCAAGCCATTTGAACATACGCTTTGCGTGTTCTCTTTCTTGTTCTGCTGTTTCCATGAAAATGGCGGCAATTTGTTCAAAACCTTCTTCTTTTGCTTTTTCGGCAAAATAAGTATATCTCATTCTTGCTTGTGATTCGCCGGCAAACGACATTAATAGATGTTTTTCTGTTTGAGTTCCTTTTACGCTTTTTGCCATAGTAGTATTTGTTTAAATGTTTTTTGTATTATATTTTAATATTTCATCGATTTGATATAATCGTTTGAAGAATAAACACTTGAAG
>CAZSHA010000066.1:0-12276 GCA_964606575.1 uncultured Muribaculaceae bacterium
CGACCTTTGGGTTATGAGCCCAACGAGCTACCACTGCTCCATCCCGCGATTTGCACTGCAAAGATACTACATTTTTCTTACATGTCAATAGCTTTAGCTATTTTTTATGTTAAAAAACATGTTTTTGATGAAAATAGCCGTACTCTTTGAAAGGATACGGCTATTTTATCATTATTGATGTGATTCCTTATTTGCTGCAAGGGCATGCCTTTTGCTTGATTTGTGTGAAGAAATCGTTACCTTTGTTATCGACAAGGATGAATGCTGGGAAGTTTTCAACTTCGATTTTCCAGATAGCTTCCATTCCTAGTTCAGGATATTCAACACATTCGATGCTCTTGATATTGTTTTGAGCAAGGATTGCAGCAGGTCCTCCGATACTTCCTAAGTAGAAACCGCCATGTTTCTTACAAGCGTCTGTAACAGCTTGGCTACGGTTACCCTTAGCAAGCATAATCATGCTGCCTCCGTTACTTTGGAATAAGTCAACGTATGGATCCATTCTGCCTGCAGTTGTTGGCCCCATAGATCCGCATGGCATTCCTGCCGGAGTTTTAGCTGGACCTGCGTAATATATAGGATGGTTCTTGATGTATTCAGGAAGTTCTTCGCCATGGTCAAGACGCTCTTTAAGTTTTGCGTGAGCAATGTCACGACCTACGATGATAGTTCCGTTCAACGACAAGCGTGTAGAAACTGGATATTTGTCTAGCTCAGCTAGTACTTCATTCATAGGACGGTTAAGGTTGATTTCTACGCCACCGCCTTCACCAGCTTCACGTAGCTCAGCCGGGATTAGTTCTGTTGGGTTGTCGTCTAGTTTCTCAATCCAAATACCGTCTTTGTTGATTTTGCATTTGATGTTACGGTCGGCTGAGCAGCTTACTCCCATGCCGACTGGGCAAGATGCACCGTGGCGAGGAAGGCGTACTACACGTATGTCGTGTGCGAAATATTTTCCTCCGAATTGTGCTCCTAGACCTATCTTGTGTGCTTCTTCTAATAATTGTTTTTCTAGCTCTACATCACGGAATGCACGACCGCCTTCGTTACCGGTAGTAGGTAGTTCGTCGTAATAGTGTGTAGAAGCAAGTTTCACAGTGAGCAAGTTCTTCTCGGCAGATGTGCCGCCAATGACGAATGCTACGTGATAAGGAGGACAAGCTGCAGTTCCTAATGTCTTCATCTTCTCTACCAAGAAAGGAACTAGAGTGGCAGGGTTAAGTATTGCCTTAGTTTCTTGGTAAAGGTAAGTCTTGTTGGCAGAACCACCACCTTTGGTTACGCACAAGAATTTGTACTCCATGCCTTCGGAAGCCTCAAGGTCGATTTGAGCAGGAAGGTTGCACTTTGTGTTCACTTCGTCATACATGTTGAGCGGAGCGTTTTGCGAATAGCGCAAGTTCTCTTCGGTATAGGTTTTGAAAACGCCTAAGGATAGAGCTTCTTCATCGCAGTAGCCAGTCCAAACTTGTTGACCTTTTTCTCCGTGGATAATTGCAGTTCCGGTATCTTGGCATAATGGAAGTTTTCCTTTTGCCGCGATTTCGGCATTGCGTAGGAAGTTTAGTGCAACGTACTTGTCGTTGTCGCTGGCTTCTGGATCGGTAAGAATCTTAGCTACACATTCGTTGTGAGAGCGACGAAGCAAGAATGATACGTCACGGAATGCTTGGTTTGCCATCATAGTCAAACCTTCTTTAGCTACTTTAAGCACAGGTGTGCCTTCAAACTCACTTACACTCACAAAATCTTTTGTGAGCAAGTAGTATTCAGTCTTATCTTCACCCAAAGGGAAAGGGTGTTGATATTTGAACTCTGGAATTGCTGCCATAGTAGTGTATTTTTTGTGTTTGTATGTGTTAATAAATTACTTTCCGATGGTTTAGCATTTTTCTGGTATTGCTAAGACCGTTATTATTGCAAAAATAATAAGAAAAAACCAATCATAAAAAAATGAAGCTAATTTCCTGAAATCAGCCTCATAAAATTCTGGGGAAGTTTATTTTTTAGAGTTTGTGAAGTTGTTTAATCTTCTTTGTTTGCAAGCATGTTAAATGCTTTCCACAAATTGTCGTTGGGGACAGGTGCGATCACATCAATCTCTTTGCCTGATACGGGGTGAATGAATTGAATACGGTGAGCCAGCAACGAGATGCTTCCATCTGGATTACTGCGTTTTGCTCCATATTTTAAATCACCTTTTATCGGGCAACCTATGGCAGAAAGCTGTGCCCTTATCTGGTGCTTACGTCCAGTAAGGAGATTGATTTCTAGTAGGTTGTAATTATCGCTTTTGGAGATTACCTTATACTTGAGAATAGATTTTAACGAGCCTTTTCGTTCATCATTCCAAGCGTAAGACTTGTTGTTGCGTTCTACCGAAGTGATATAGTGAGTCAATGTGTCTTCTTCCTTAGAGGGACAGTTTTTTGTTATAGCCCAGTAGGTTTTGGTGACTTTACCGTCACGAAACAACTCGTTCATGCGTGCTAGTGCCTTACTGGTTTTTGCAAATACGACGAGTCCCCACACTGGTCGATCCAGCCGATGAGTGACTCCGCAAAATACGTTGCCTGGTTTTGCGTATTTCTCTTTAATCCATTGCTTGACAGTTTCCGATAAAGGAGTGTCGCCAGTTTTGTCGCCTTGGACTATCTCTCCTGGTGATTTACTAACGATAATCAAGTGGTTATCTTCGTACACAACTTCCATTTATACACTCATTAGGTAGTTCTTAAAAGCTGTGAATCCAGAAGTCATTTTAACGGTCTGTTTGTCACCGTTAAGGAAAGCTGCAAGTTTGTCAGGAATGTCAATTTCCTCGTTGATTATAGACTCAACGGTGGATTTGAATTTGGCAGGGTGAGCTGTTTCTAAGAAGATACCAGTTTCGTTAGGTTCTAGACCTTCAATCAGACTGCGGTATGCGACAGCTCCGTGTGGGTCAAGTAGATATCCAGTTCTCTTATATGTTTCAGCCATAGTTTGTCCTATCTGTTCGTCGGTATAAGTGCAACCGCTAATTTCCTTGCATATCGCCTCGTGCGAGTGTTGGTATAGGTCGAGGATGCGCGCAAAATTGCTAGGATCACCCACATCCATAGCGTTAGCGATGGTTGCGATTGACGGTTTTGGAGTATATATGCCAGTGTTTAAATATTGGAAGAAAATATCATTGCGATTATTTGCGGCAATGAAACGTTTTATTGGTAATCCCATGCGTTTCGCTATGAGTCCTGCAGTGATGTTGCCAAAGTTGCCGCTAGGCACTGACATAACTAAGTTTGATGTGTCTTGTCCTCGCTTAACGAGTTGAGCGTAGGCATAAAAGTAGTAGAACATTTGAGGAAGGAAACGTGCAACGTTTATTGAGTTGGCACTAGTCAACATCATGTGCGAGTTCAGCTCTTCATCCATAAATGCGTTTTTCACAAGGGCTTGGCAATCGTCAAAAGTACCGTTCACTTCAATGGCAGTGATATTTTGCCCTAGTGTTGTGAATTGGGCTTCTTGGATTCGGCTTACTTTACCTTGGGGATATAGCACAAACACTCTTACTCCCGGTACACCTAAAAAACCGTTGGCAACAGCACTTCCCGTATCGCCAGAAGTGGCAACTAGCACATTAACCATTTTCCCGTTTTGGTTGCTTTGCTTGTTGAAGTGGCCTAATATGCGAGCCATGAACCTAGCGCCCACATCCTTGAATGCCAGCGTTGGACCGTGAAACAATTCAAGGCTATATCGGTTGTCTTCAATATATTTTAGTGGTATGTCGAAGTTGAGTGTGTCATAAACGATGTCCTTTAAGGTGTCGCTTTCGATGTCGTCACCGAAAATCACGTTGGCAGCTATGTATGATATTTCTTGCAACGACATGTGACCTATGTTGTTGAAGAATGCTTTAGGCAGTAACGGAATGCGTTCGGGCATAAACAAGCCTCTGTCAGAGGCTAGACCTTTTACGACTGCAGTTTTTAATGATACTTTTGACTTAGAGCCATTAGTGCTATAATATTGCATAGTGTATAGTTTACTTTAAAAATTCTTTTATAAAATCATCGCCAGAGAATGTGCCGTAACTACCGTTGCCTGCAGTGGCTTCGCTTAATTCGGTTAACTCGTCAGGCTCTGAGCCTGGTCTATATATTAAGAATGGTACAGGCTGATTGGAGTGTGTGCGTATGGCACACGGTGTTGGGTGGTCGGGTAGTATGGCTATTGATACAGCTTCTCCCATTTTACTTGTCGCTTCTATGATAGGGCGGCATATTCTTTCGTCAAGATATTCGATGGTGCGTTTTTTAAGTTCGTAATCTCCTTCATGACCTGCTTCATCGCTAGCTTCAACATGTAGGAACACGAAATCGAAACCATCGTTGAGTGCCTTTATGGCAGCTTCTGCTTTACCTTCGTAGTTGGTGTTCCAAAGTCCGGTAGCACCTTCTACAATTATAGGTTTAAATCCACAGTATACGCCTATGCCTCTTATTAGGTCGACTGCCGAAATCACAGCACCATTTTTGATGCCGAATTTCTCTTGGAATGTTTCCATTGCTGGCTTATATCCAGCCGACCAAGGCCAGATGCTATTAGCTGGGTCTTTGCCTTCGGCAATGCGTTTTAAATTTACGGGATGCTTTGCAAGTAACTGCTGTGAACGTAGAATAAGACTATTTATTAGTTCTGCGGTTTCTTTTGCATCTTCTGTGTCGGCTTTCACCAATACATCTTTAAATTCTGTGCCAGGAACATCATGAGGCGGGGTACATGTGATATGCTTGTCGCCACCTTTTATTTTTAGCAGATGCCTATATGATACCCCAGGGAAGAACCTTACTTTATCGTCGGCAAGATTTTCATTCAGGTATTGAATGAGTTCGTGAGCCTCTTCATCGGAAATGTGACCAGCAGAGTGGTTCTTTATTTTTCCGTTTTCTACACATATTATATTGCATCGCATCGCCATTTCACCTGGCTCGATGTTTATGCCCATGCTTGCCGCTTCAAGCGTGCCTCGTCCTTCAAATACTTTATCGAGGTTATATCCTAATAAAGATAGGTGAGCCACCTCGCTACCAGGTGTATACCCAGACGGAACGGTATGTAATAATCCAATGCGAGAGTGTGTCGCAAGCCAATCAATATTGGGCGTTGAGGCAACCTCTAGCGGAGTCTTACCGCCTAGTTGAGCTATTGGTTCGTCTGCCATTCCGTCGGCAAGGATGATAATATATTTCATAGCATTCTTAACAATTCAATGTTACCTAATGTTGGCGATACTTATGATGTCAGAGAATATGCCAGCTGCAGTAACTTCAGCACCAGCGCCATATCCCTTGATAACCATTGGGTACTCGTTGTAGCGTTCGGTTGTAATCAATATTACGTTGTTGCTACCAGCAAGTGTATAGAATGGGTGAGTTTGATCTACAGCTTCTAGAGCTATGGAAACCTTACCTTCTTCCAAACGAGCTACGAAGCGTAAATGCTCGTTCTTGTCGGATGATTGCTTACGCATTTTTTCGAAATCGGCATCCATCTTTCTAACGTTGTTGAAGAAGTCCTCTATAGTGCCTTCAAAATATTCATTTGGAATGAACAAGTTGCGTACCACGTCTTCTTGCTCAACGCAATAACCTGCCTCACGGGCAAGGATGACAATTTTGCGTGCAACGTCTTTTCCGCATAGGTCTATTCTAGGGTCTGGCTCACTGAAACCAGCTTCTTTTGCCATCATAATAGCTTGGCTCAAAGGAATATCTTCGCTAATTGTGTTGAAGATGTAGTTTAGAGTACCAGATAGGACTGCCTCAATCTTTATAATCTTGTCGCCTGAGTTGATAAGGCTGTTGATTGTATTGATGATAGGCAGACCTGCTCCAACATTGGTTTCAAACAAGAATTTAACATCTTTCTTGCGAGCCATGTTCTTGAGATATTTGTAATTCTCGAAATCTGAAGATGCGGCAATCTTGTTGGCAGCCACAACGCTCACGTTGTGTTCAAGAAGGCTTCCGTATATATCGGCTATCTCGGAACTTGCAGTGCAATCCACGAATACGGAGTTGAAGATATTCATCTCAATGATACCGTTGCGTATATTTTCAGGTGTCGCTACTATATTAGATTTTGCTAATGCTTCTTGATAATTTTCGACATCAATTCCATCTCGGTTAAATACGCAACGCTTAGAATTGGCTATGCCCACGATTCTTAGCTCTAAAGCCTTGTTTTGCAATAGATTCTCTTGCTGCTGATGTATCTGCATCAATAGGTTTTTACCTACGTTGCCCACACCTGCCACGAATAGGTTAAGCACTTGTGTCTCTGACAAGAAGAAACTGTCGTGAATCACATTTAGGGCTTTACGCAAACTGCGGCTGTCGATGACGAATGAGATATTTGTTTCTGATGCACCTTGTGCGCAAGCTATAACATTTATACCGTTTCGTCCTAGTGTATTAAATAGCTTTCCAGCAATGCCAGGGGTGTGCTTCATGTTTTCGCCCACGATAGCCACCGTGGCTAAATCCTTTTCTGGTGTTATATCGCTAATCTCTCCAGTAAGAAGCTCGCTGGCAAATTCGTCTTTTAGAACTTTTACGGCTTTGTCGGCATCGCAATTTTTTACTGCGAGCGAAGTGTTGTGTTCTGATGAAGCTTGTGACACAAGGAAAACGCTTACGCCGTTACGTGCCAAAGCAGCAAATATGCGTGAATTGACACCTATAACGCCCACCATACCGAAACCGGTAAGTGTGATTAGGCATGTATCGTTGATTGACGATATGCCTTTGATTGCTTTGCCTTCGCTGGTGCAATGAGCATCAGAGATAAGTGTGCCAGGAGCATCGGAATTGAAAGTGTTCTTTATAAGAATAGGTATATTCTTGTGGAACACTGGATATATAGTAGGAGGGTATACAACTTTTGCACCGAAGTTGCAAAGCTCCATAGCCTCAATGAATGACAAATGGTCGATTACGTATGCGGTTGAAATCACTCTTGGATCGGCTGTCATGAATCCGTCAACGTCAGTCCATATCTCAAGTTGTCTAGCATTTAGAGCCGAACAAATTATGGCTGCTGTGTAGTCGCTACCGCCACGTCCTAGGTTTGTAATGTCGTTGGTGATAGCATCACTAGCTATAAAACCAGGAACTAAAGCGACCTTCCCAGTGAAATTATCGAAAGTTTCGTGTATGAGCTTGTCGGTAATTTCAGCATTAAGCACATGCTTGTTGAATTGGCTTTCAGTCTTTATGAAAGTCCTGGAATCGAAAAGTGTCGCATCATTGATGATTTGGCTTATGATAGTAGACGACATGCGTTCGCCGTAACTTACGATAATATCTAGAGTCCTTGATGATAAATCTCTGATTAGCGACACGCCGCGATAGATGTTGCCGAGTTCTTCAAGCAGCATGTCGATGGATTTTCGTACTTTGCTTATTTTATCTTGTGGAACTATGCCTGTAATAACGTTGATGTGTCGTTCAACGATTTTCGCATAATTCTGCATATATGTGATATCACCCGTAGATGCTTGATGGGCTGTGTTGATAAGAAGGTCGGTTATGCCGCCTAGTGCTGAAACTACTATAATAACTTGTTCTTCACATTCTTCAACAATCCTTTTTACATGACGTAGGCTTTCAACTGTACCTACCGAAGTCCCACCAAATTTTAATACTTTCATGTGTTGTATCTACAATAATATATGTTAGTTATTTTTAATGCGTGGTAAAGGTAATACTTTTTAGTCAAACGGCACTAATAATTATGCGACAAATATGGCTGTAAACGATTAAAAATGCTCTAAATCGGTATATGAATATGAGAAAAATGTAATAATTTGTGTTGAATGCGTGTTTATTTGCCAAATAAAAGTGTGTTTTGTCATAAACTCACTAATAAAATTAAAACAGTTTCTAAATTTTGGAACTTTTTGCTTCGATTGTTGTATCTTTGTGATGAGGATATGAGCATTTGGGATTCTGACATATTAAAAATGAAATTTATCCAGCCT
Organism: uncultured Muribaculaceae bacterium; assembly: GCA_964606575.1. Lineage (GTDB taxonomy): Bacteria > Bacteroidota > Bacteroidia > Bacteroidales > Muribaculaceae > RGIG4576. Next base: position 8,036 of record CAZSHA010000066.1, read on the forward strand.
GACCCAAAGGCGGGCGATATTTTGCTGGCTGAGCCACTTATGGCTGACGAGTCGTTCCAGCGTGCGGTGATTGTGCTTGTAGAGCATAACCCGAAAGCAGGCTCTATGGGATTTGTTATAAACCGTCAGTCTAATCATTTGTTGAATGATTTAGTGGCTGAGATTGTAACAGATGAAGAGATTCCTGTATATATAGGAGGTCCTGTGCATCAGAATAGGCTTTATTATGTTCATGTTCTTGGTGCGTTGATTCCCGATTCTATAAATATAGGCGGTGGGCTTTATGTGAGCGGTGATTTTAGGGCTATGATAGAATATGTTAATTCTGGTTCTCCTATAAATGGAATGGTGAGATTCTTTTTGGGGTACAGCGGGTGGGGGATTAGCCAATTGCGTAAGGAACTCGACAATTATGACTGGGCTGTGAAGAGGATGACAGATGCCCGACGTTTGTTGACCCTCGATGAAGAACACTTATGGCGTGCCGAAGTTGCTGATTTGGACGAACGTTATCGCCTATGGTTGAATTGCCCAACTTCTGTCATAATGAATTAGTTCCTTTTTTCACTGAAACACGATTTGCATTATTACGGCATCGCTAAAGCTGTTGGCGCGCCTAATCCATGACCTAAGGCATCCGCATGTGGCGAAACCGCATGATTTGAATGTGTTGATGCTCGCTGTATTATCCTTTTCTACTATAGATGTCAATGAGTGTATACCTAAATGTGAGCGGCAATATTCGCAAAGTAATGTTATTGCTCGTTTCGCATATCCGTTTCTGCGGTATGCTTGGTCAATAAGTATACCTATTGATGCATGGCGGTTGATAGGGTCGAAGTCGAAAATGTCTATAGTGCCTAGATTGTCGCTGGTATGCTTGTCAGATATGATGAATTTCAATTGCCTGCTTTTGAAAATGTCGGCATCATATTCATTTATGTAGTTCCATAGCTGTTTATGTGAATAGGGTGCTACGGCATTACCTGTATTCCACAGCGAGGAGTCGTTTTCCCAGATATAAATAATGTCTAGGTCGTTAGGCTCAGGGGCTCTTAATAATATATTCTCGTCGTTTAGGAATGATTGTGCCATAATATTTTTATATGATGATATGGCAAAGATAGGAATTTATATGAAAATAAATATTACCTTTGGCGGGTATTATAAACGAATCGAAAAAACACCTATGGGTATTGTTATAGGAATTGATGTTGGTGGAAGCACCACTAAGATAGTAGGTTTGAATAGCAAGGGCGATATTCAATCCCCTATGTTTATAACGGCTGCCGACCCTGTTACTTCATTGTTCGGAGCTTTCGGAAAATACGTTTACGACAACGGTTTCAGTCTTCAAGATATAGAGCAAGTGATGCTCACAGGAGTGGGCAGCGCTTTCATTGACGGTGATTTGTACGGACTTCCCACAGCTAAAACCGATGAGTTCTTAGCCAACGGTTTAGGTGCGCGTTATGGAATGGACTTGGAAAAACTTATCGTTGTGAGTATGGGTACAGGTACTTCATACGTGCGTATAGATGAAAAGGGTATCCGCCACATAGGTGGTATAAGCATTGGCGGCGGCACGCTTCAAGGATTGTCGCAACTGCTTCTGAAAACACGAAATTTCCATAAAATATGTGAACTTGCATCTAAGGGTGATATATCAAAGATAAACTTGCAGATTAGTGATATATGTAAGCACGATTTGGAGAATCTGCCGTTTGATGCCACAGCGGCTTTCTTTGGCAAGGTATCTAGCAATGATGTTTCCGATGAAGATGTTGCATTAGGCTTGATTTTTATGGTGGTGCAGTCCATAGGTTCATCGGCTGTGTTCTCGGCAATGAATAGCGATATAAAGGATTTTGTAATGATAGGAAATCTCACCCAATTGCCTCAGTGCAAAATGGTGTTCCCGCTCATGGAGCGTATTTATGGCGTTCGTTTCCATATTCCGCCTTATGCCGAGTTCCGTACAGCGTTAGGTGCGGCTTTGGTGTATAAGAAGGAGGTTGTTTAAGTCGTTTTGTGCGATTTTATCGCTCTTTGGCAAAAGATTCGGAGAACAGGGTGCGGTTGAGTATGGACCTGCCTAAAGTAAGTTCATCGGTGTATTCTATATCGTTGCCTACCGACATTCCCCGAGCAAGCATGGTAATTTTTACATCTGGATAGGATGCCAGTTTGCGGAAAATGTAGAAATTGGTCGTGTCGCCTTCCATAGTTGCACTAAGAGCCAATATCACCTCTTTCACTTCACCGGACTTCACTCGTTCCACAAGGCTGTCAATCTCGATGTCTTGCGGTCCTATGCCGTCCATTGGTGAAATAAGCCCGCCCAGCACATGGTATAATCCATGATGCTGGTGGGTGTTTTCTATGCTCATCACGTCTTTTACGTTCTCCACCACGCAGATGGTACTGGTATCTCTAGATGGATTGGAACAGATAGGGCATACCTCGCTCTCTGATATGTTATGGCATTGCGAACAGTATCTTATTTCTTTTCGCAACTTTATTATGGCTTCGCCGAATGTGACAGATGTTTCTTCGTTTTGGCGAAGAAGGTATAGAACCAGTCTAAGAGCAGTCTTTCTGCCTATTCCGGGAAGTTTTGCAAATTCTCCTACGGCATTTTCCAGTAGCGATGATGCGAACTCTTGTTCCATGTATGGTGGCATGTTAGCGGTTTATATCTTGTGCTATAATGTCGGCTAGCCCATCGAGCAATGGCAAGTCGGCTTTTTTCATGCGGCTTTTTATGGTGATGATAGGCTCAATTATCTGCATGCCCTTCAAGCCACTCATAATTGTTTGCATTAATCTGCCTGCGATAGGCGACCATGAGCCGTTTTCGATGATTGCCACAGTGCGGTTTTGGAAATTCTTATCTTGCAAGTGGTGCAAAAAGTCGTTCATAGGAGGGAATATACCAGCATCGTAGGTTGCCGCGGCTAGTACTATGTGGCTCATTTTGAAAGCATCTTCCACTGCTTCAGCCATATCGCATCGGCTTAGGTCGGTAACTGTAACTTTATTGATTCCTTTCTCTCGCAAAATCTCGCCTAATTTATATGCGGCTTCTGCCGTACCTCCGTGGATTGATGCGAAAGCTATGAACACACCGTCGGTTTCAGGCTCGTATTTGCTCCAAGTGTCGTATAAGCCTATGTAGTAGCTTAGATTTTCTTTAAGAATAGGACCGTGAAGCGGGCATATTGTTGTAATTTCTAGTTTTGCGGCTTTTTGCAATAACTTCTGCACTTGCACGCCATATTTTCCGCAGATGTTGAAATAGTAGCGACGAGCCTCGCAAGCCCAATCTTCATCGTGCGACAATGCACCGAATTTGCCGAATCCGTCTGCCGAGAACAACACTTTGTCGGTTTGGTCATAAGTTACCATTACTTCAGGCCAATGCACCATAGGTGCCATGATAAACTGCAACGTGTGCCTGCCTAGGGATAAAGTGTCGTTTTCTTTGACTGCTATAACCTTATCAGTAAAGTCTATATCTTCAAAAAATAACGGAAGCATCTTTATAGCCTTGTCGGTAGCTACTATTTTAGCTTCGGGATATTTATTTACGAAGTCGGCAATATTGCCAGCATGGTCAGGCTCCATGTGGTGAACCACAAGATAGTCGGGAGTCTTTCCGCCCAATTCTTGTTCCAGATTTACCCACCATTCGCCAGTCATACGGCGGTCAACGGTGTCCATTACGGCAATTTTATCATCAATTATGATATATGAGTTGTATGAGATGCCGTTAGGCACTGTATATTGGCTCTCAAAAAGGTCGAGTGTGCAATCGTCAACCCCAATGTACTTAATGTCGTCAGAAATATACATAATATTTTAAGTTGATTGTGTTTTGAATTAACGGTTGCAAAGATATATATAAGATTTGACCTTGAAAAGTGCTATCACAAAAAATAACTTAACCATTTAAAAGGTGTAAAAAAGTAGAAAGCGGTGTTTCTCCATCGAATGAAGTGTATTGTCTACATTGTCTGTAAAAGAACAAAAAAGAGGGTCGCCATTTTTTGACGACTCCCTCAAGTCTTCTTATTATTTCACTATAATTTTCTTTGTTATTACTTTAGCAGCAGTCATCACCTTAACCACATACACGCCAGAAGCCACATGCGATTTTATTTTTTTTGTTGTATCTTTGCCGATGGATAATCAATTATCCCGTATCTGATTGATACACAAATAGCGAATGCTATAGTAGA
>CAZSHA010000067.1:0-11708 GCA_964606575.1 uncultured Muribaculaceae bacterium
TGTTCTTCTCATTGTTTGCCATCGCGATAGCAGCAGCCGAAACAGCACTTGTGATAGCAATTATCATAAACGTGTTCCGTATGGCTAAGAATATCGATATTCGTGAACTAAATAAAATGAAATTTTAATGTTTATGGAGTTCTCATATTCTTATTTTGTATTGGTTCTTCCATTGCTTACGTTCCTATTCTTGGGACTAATGGGAACCCGATTGAGTAGAAAAGCCGCAGGCGTGGTGGGTACGACAATGATGGGTATTACTGCCGTTATTGCTTATTCTATCGCATTAGGCTATTTCTTTGGAACCGATCAAGGACAAGTTATCGATGGGATACGCCAGCAGATTGTTGCTTGGGATTTTACTTGGCTTGAATTTAGTGAAAGACTTGTTATCAAATTAGGCTTCTTGCTTGACCCTATTTCGGCAATGATGCTTATTGTGATTACTACAGTTTCATTCTTGGTGCACCTATATAGTTTAGGCTATATGCAAGACCATCATCATGAGTATGAAAAAGGCTTGCAACGTTATTATGCGTTCTTGTCGCTATTCTCATTGTCTATGTTGGGTCTAGTGGTAGCTCCTAACATATTCCAGATGTATATCTTCTGGGAGCTTGTGGGTGTGTCGTCTTATTTATTGATTGGATTCTACTATACTTTGCCAGCTGCTGTGTCGGCATCAAAGAAAGCGTTTATCGTTACTCGTTTTGCTGACCTAGGCTTCTTGGTAGGTATCTTGATATTATCATTCTATACACAAACATTCGACTTTATAACGCTTACAAGCAATCCTAGCGCTGCCATCGCAACTGCAGGTGGAGCTACATTTATGGGATGCTCTGTTATGGCATGGGCTTTGACTTTGATATTCATGGGTGGTGCAGGTAAATCGGCAATGTTCCCATTGCACATCTGGTTGCCTGATGCTATGGAGGGTCCAACACCAGTTTCAGCATTGATACACGCTGCTACAATGGTTGTCGCTGGCGTATATTTGGTGGCCCGTATGTTCCCATTATATTGTTTGGAAGAGGGCACAATGACAGTAATAACCGTGATAGGTGCGTTCACAGCGTTCTATGCGGCAGCTGTAGCATGTGTACAAAGCGATATAAAACGTGTGCTTGCGTTCTCAACGATTTCACAAATCGCATTCATGATAACATCGCTGGGTGTTGCGCGTCCTGAGTTGCACGAAGGTGTAGGTTACATGGCGTCAATGTTCCACTTATTCACACACGCAATGTTTAAGGCGTTGTTGTTCTTATGTGCTGGTGCAATCATTCACGCAGTACACAGCAACGAAATGAGTGCTATGGGTGGACTTCGCAAGTATATGCCTATATGTAATATAGCATTCTTGATAGGCTGTCTTGCGATTGCGGGTATACCTCCTTTTGCAGGTTTCTTCAGTAAGGATGAAATTCTAGTTGCCGCGTTTGAGCAAAGCACATTCTGGGGCATTTGGATGATGTTGGTGGCTGGTATGACAGCGTTCTATATGTTCCGTTTGTACTACAAGATATTCTGGTGGAACAATCCAAACTATGGTCATCACACACCGCACGATGCTCCTATGACAATGTCGTTGCCATTGATTATCCTTTCGGTAGTGTCAATCGTAGCAGGTCTTATTCCATTCGGCGAATTTGTAACTTGGAATCGTGAAACTTATCATATTCACTTGAATTGGACTGTAGCAGCAAGTAGCGTTGCTGTAGCGGTTATAGCTATTCTTCTTGCTACTAAGTTGTATTTGAGAGAAAACGAGGCTCCAGCCAAGATGGCAAATGCGTTCAAGGGATTATGGACAGCTGCTTATCACCGTTTCTATATGGATGAGTTGTACCAATTCATCACTCATAGAATTATTTTCGAGAGAGTAAGCCGTCCTTTGGCTTGGTTTGACCGCCAAATAGTGGATGGCTCATTGAATATGCTTGCAAATGTGACAAACTCGGCTTCATACGCTTTGCGTAAGTTGCAATCGGGTAGCATACAGTCTTATGTGTATGTATACTTGATAGGCGTATTGTTATTAGCGGCAGTTACTGTGTTATGTATAATCTAAATTTAGGAACGGTCTTAAAACTTAGAAGAAATGATTTGGGAAAATATATTAATTTATTTCGTCGTAATACCTGTGTTGACTTTGGCGGGTTTGGCGATATGTAAGAATATAAAGCAAGTAAGAGCCGTATCAATAGTAGGTGCTTCGGCTTTGATGATACTAGGAGTGTATTTGCTAGTGGAATTCTTGCAACTAAGAGCGGTAGGTGTTGCCGATGAGATGTTGTTCCGTGGAGATTGGACATGGTTTGAACCGTTGAATATCCAATTGTCATTAGGCGTGGACGGTATTTCAGTGGCTATGTTGCTTCTATCATGTGTGATTGTTTTTGCTGGTGTGTTCGCATCTTGGAACATGGATCCGCTACCACGTGAGTATTTTATGTGGTTCTGGTTGTTGTCAACTGGTGTGTTTGGATTCTTCATCGCAATCGACTTGTTTGCAATGTTCATGTTCTATGAGGTTGCACTCATCCCTATGTACTTGTTGATAGGTGTATGGGGAAGCGGTAACAAGAACTATTCGGCTATGAAGTTGACATTGATGCTTATGGGTGCTTCGGCATTGTTGATGCTAGGTATTATCGGTATCTATTTCCATTCTTCAGCCGATGGTAACTTGACAATGAATATCCTTGAGATTGCTAAAAATAATGCGATACCAGAAAATTGGCAATATTTCTTGTTCCCTATGACATTTGTCGGTTTCGGTGTGCTTGGAGCTATGTTCCCATTCCATACATGGAGCCCTGACGGTCATGCATCAGCGCCTACGGCTGTGTCAATGTTGCATGCTGGCGTATTGATGAAGTTGGGAGGTTACGGATGTTTCCGTATCGCAATCTATTTGATGCCGTTTGCGGCAAATGAGCTTGCTTGGATATTCTTGATATTGACTGGTATAAGTGTGGTATACGGTGCATTCAGCGCATGTGTTCAAACTGACTTGAAATATATCAACGCATATTCATCGGTTAGTCACTGCGGTATGGTGCTGTTCGCAATATTGATGCTTAATACAACAGCAATGACAGGTGCGATAATGCAAATGCTTTCGCACGGTCTTATGACAGCTCTATTCTTCGCCTTGATAGGTATGATTTATGGACGTACACATACTCGTGACATTCGCAAGATGGGCGGTCTTATGCAGATTATGCCATTCCTTGGGGTTGGCTATGTGATTGCAGGTCTTGCTAACTTAGGTCTGCCTGGATTCAGTGGTTTCGTTGCCGAGATGACGATATTTGTAGGTTCGTTCGCTCATGCTGATATGTTCCACCGAGTGTTGACAGTGATGGCATGTAGCGCAATCGTAATCACAGCAGTGTATATATTGAGAGTTGTGGGAAAAATGCTTTACGGTCCTGTTCATGACGAGCATCACCGTGAGTTGACCGATGCTGTATGGCACGAGAAGTTTGCTGTTATCACTCTTATAGTGTGTGTAGCTGGTCTAGGTTGCTTCCCTAACTTCTTTAATGAGATTATTTATGATAGCTTCAGCCCGATAATTAAGGCATTAGGAGCATTCTGATATATATTTGTAGTGTTGAAATAAAAAGACGAAAAGAAAATGGATTATTCTCAATTTTTAAGTATGCCACAAGAAATAGGACTGCTAGCAGTGTTTTTATTGGTTTTCTTGTATGACACATTCTTGTCAAAGAAGGCGCAGAACGCTCTACCGGTATTTACTTGTGTAGCTTTCGGTTTGTTCACCATTGCAAATGTATTCTTCTGCGGTGAAGGTTGCACTATTTTCGGCGGAATGTTTGAAAATACTTCAGCAACCATAGCTATAAAAGCTATATTGAACATAGGTATGCTCATAGTACTTATCCAGTCGATAAAGTGGGCTAATAGCGAATATATGACAGTGCGTAGAGGCGAATTTTATGAATTGTTGCTTATTACGTTATTCGGTATGTACTTTATGGTATCAGCACGTCATTTCTTGATGTTCGTGATTGGACTAGAAACTGCATCATTGCCATTGGCAACGTTGATAGCGTTTGAGAAAAATCGTTATGAAAGCCATGAGGCTGCTGCTAAGTACATGTTCACAGCGATATTCTCTTCTGCAATCTTTATGATGGGATTGTCGTTCGTTTATGCGTTGAGTGGTTCGTTGTATTTCGACGACATCGCTACGTCTATCATGGGTGAGCACTCAGCGATGTTGGTGATAGCATTGGCGTTTGTGATTGCAGGTGTTGGATTTAAGTTGTCACTAGTACCGTTCCACTTGTGGACTGCTGATGTCTATCAAGGAGCGCCAACTCCAGTGACCGCTTACTTGTCGGTTATCTCAAAGGGTGCTGCTGCTTTCGGATTCTTGGTGATTTTAGTTCAAGTGTTCGGCGCAGTATATTCAGAAGCGTGGGAGTGGATGCTATACGCATTAATAGTGTTGACTATAACATTAGGTAACTTGTTCGCTATACGTCAACGCAACATGAAACGTTTCTTGGCATTCTCGTCAGTGTCGCAAGCTGGATATATTATGCTAGGCGTTGTGGCGGCTAATGAGCTAGGTCTTTCATCTTTGATGTATTATGTGCTAGTTTACGTGTTGTCTAACTTGGCTGCGTTCGGCGTTATTGGAGCAATAGAGAATAAGACAGGCAAGGTTATGATGAGCGATTACAATGGTCTTCGTTCTACCAATCCTTGGTTGGCGTTTGCTATGATGCTTGCAATGTTCTCTTTAGCAGGTATACCTCCATTCGCAGGATTCTTCAGCAAGTTCTTCATATTTGTGGGCGCGTTAAGCACGGGCAGCGTGGCATTATATGTGTTAGTGCTTATAGCTTTGTTGAACACAATCATTTCACTATACTATTATTTGCTAGTAGTGAAGGCAATGTTTATCAATAAGCCGGGCGAAGATGGTGCTATTGAATCATTCAAGAGCGCATGTAGCGAACGTTTAGCTATGGTTGTATGCGTGCTAGGCATTATACTTGTGGGTGTCGTAAGTTGCGTATACACCTACCTGGTTGATGCGGCTAACGAGTCAGGTAGCATGTTCATGACGATATTATAATAAACGGATTAATATGTTGAGAGGGGCGGTCATTGAAAAATGATTGCCTCTCTTTGTTTTGCCGTTAGAGTAAAAAATATTTGATTTTCTTTGGCAAATTGCTTAATTTTGTGGAGTTTAAATTTTGTGGAGTTTAAGAAAATTGGGTAGAATTTAGATTGAATAGAGCAGAAATGTCAAAGGAAATGTGTAATGGAAGGAAACTTCTTATAGTGGGGCTGTCTGCTGGTTTGTTTACAGCCGCGTTGTCTTATACTTCGTGTTCGACAGGAACAAAAAGTAAGGAAGATACTGTTACGGTCGATACAGTAAAGGTTGATTCAGTAGAATTAGTTCAGTCTGTAGAGAAAAAGCCTAAAAAGGATGTGACAAAGAAGGCGAAAAAGGTAGAAGCAAAGCAGCATGAGGTTAAGAAAGAGGATAAGCCCAAAGTCGAAGAAACCCCTAAAGAAATAGGAGCAAGCCCTGATGCTGTCTATCTTTTAGATGATAGTGAAACGGAATCATCACCTAAGTATGCCGATGGGGAGAAGGCTTTGAAGAAATTGTTAAAAAGCAAGTTGCGTAAGGCTAAGAAAGGAGAAAAGGCACGATTCAAGGCTAGTATCGTAATAAAGAGTGATGGTAGTGTGGGTAGAGTTGATTTCACTTCGTGTGGATATGTTGATGACTATAAAGAAGATATAAAGGCGGCATTGCGTTCGTTGCCAGCGTTTACGCCTGGCAAAAAAGACGGTGTGGCTGTAGATTCTTGGTATTATATAGATTATAAGCGTTGATATATATATTGTTTGGCTGGCTTGTGTTGTACATGCCTTAAAGTTTTAATTTAACGATCGTATAAACTTTAGAATGAGGGTAATAGCGGAGAGTAGCTCTACTAAGGCAGAATGGGCTTTGGTGGAAGGTGAAAATATTGTTGAGCATATTGTTACAGAAGGTATAAATCCATTTTTCTTATCGAGGCGGGAGATAAGCCATATTGTGAGGTTGGGCTTACCAGAGTCTTTTTTTAAGCGTCGGTGGGAACATGTGAATATATATTGTGCAGGATGTACCACGCAGGAGAAGAAAAAGATTGTTGAAGCATCTTTAACAGCTCAGTTCAAGACGCCTGTTACGGTGGAGAGTAACTTGCTGGGGGCTGCAAGAGGTGTGTTGCAGAAAGAATCGGGAATCGCTTGTATCTTAGGGACAGGATCAAATTCTTGCCAATATGATGGCAAAGAAATTGTGAAACATGTGCGTTCGCTCGGCTTTATTTTAGGTGATGAAGGCAGTGGAGCATCAATGGGAAAATTGTTCTTGAGCGATTGCCTAAAAGGTCTAGCACCTAGCAATATAATTGATGCGTTCTATGAGAAATATAGCGTTACGCCCGATGATATTATGGATGAAGTGTATATCACCAACGCACCTAATAAATGGCTTGGCGAATATGCTGTATTCTTATCGGAGCATATAAACGACGAATATGTTAACAGGCTTGTGAAGGACGAGATAAAACGATTCTTCACTCGTAATGTTTTGCAATATGATTATAAGGATTATCCTGTTAGCTTTGTCGGTGAGATAGCATGCTTATATTCACAAATTCTTAAAGAAGTGGCAGATGAGTTGGGGGTGTCTATTGCTGATATTACAGGCTCTGCCTTAAGCGGTCTGATTAAATACCATGCTAAGGCAATAGATGGAGAGTGATTGATTGAACCAATGAAAAAGAGTGTTTAAAAGCATTGCCGAAGAACATGTGAAGTCTTAAAAATGTACTTAAAGATTAAAATATGTTTATATTTCGATAATAAAGTCATTTTTAGTTTCGTAATGTGAATAGAATGTGCTACATTTGTATGAATTGCCAGAGATGTATCGAAACGGGTGCTTTTATTAGGCTATTACTGAGAAAAATAATATTAAGATAGATATGACAAAGTCGTTATTATCATTGATGATGGTCGTGCTGTTTGGCACATTTGGTGCGACAGCGCAAGTTGCGTTATCCTCTGCACAAAAGGATAGCATTGAGGTGAGGATAAAATCTACTGTTCCGGCAAATATGGAAATAGGAACGGTAAAAGTTAAAAAGGCTACGGTGAATGCGAAGAAGAAAGCGGTTAACGTAGATTTGAATCTCATATATTCGTATGTGCCGTTTACTAAAGCCGATATTGAGAATCTTAAGGATGTCGTGAAAGCTGAAATGCCAGCTAAGTATAAATCATATAGCGTTAATTTTTCGATAGAAGGTGTGGGTATAGATAAATATTTCCCACAATATTTGAAAAAATATCGTAAGACTAACAAAAGTTTTGTTGAATCGCTTGATCCAAATGACCACTATTCAAAGGGTCTAGATGGCAATATCATTGCTCTATGGCAGAGCCACGGTTGGTATTTTGAGCCAAAATTGAACCGCTGGGAATGGCAACGTGCCCGCATATTCCAAACTGTAGAGGACTTGTATACACAAGGTTATGTTATGCCGTTCTTGATGCCTATGCTTGAAAATGCGGGTGCTTATGTGTTCAGTCCCCGAGAGCGTGACATCCAGTCGTTTGAACAGATTATCGACAAAGATGGCGAGTTCTCTTTTGATGGTTATGCAGAACGCAAGAAGGCAGAGTCGTGGTATGATGGCGAAGGCGCAGGTTTCGCATATAACCGCAAGGCTTATAAAGAATTTGAAAATCCATTCAAAGAAGGTCTTTACCGTGAAATAAAGACAACAAAGAAAGAAGACGAGGCTTCAACCGCTTCATGGAGCGCGGTGGTGCCTGAGGATGGTGAATATGCAGTATATATTTCTTATGTGACAACACCGAAGAGCGTTGAAAATGTGATATATACAGTGAATAGCCAAGCTGGTAGCAAGTCTTTCTCGGTGAACCAAAAAATGGGCGGTGGCACTTGGATTTATTTGGGTCATTTCCCATTGAAAGCGGGTTCAAATCATGCAGTGGTAGAGGTGAGCAACTATTCTGAAAAGAAAGGTGTTGTGACCGCTGATGCTGTGAAAATAGGTGGTGGTATGGGTAATATAGCACGTAAAGTGCAAGCTATGAGCGAGAATGTAAAAAGCTCTGATAATACTGAAGCAAAGATTGTAGAAGTCCCAGAGGTTGATTATCGTTGGCAGTTGAGTAACCATCCACGTTACACTGAGGGCGCGCGTTATTTCTTGCAATGGGCTGGCGTTCCTGATAGCGTGTATTCACCTACTGAAGGCGTGAATGATTATACCGATGATTATAGCTGTCGTGGACGTTGGGTGAATTATTTGGCTGGAGGCTCAAGAGTGTTGCCAAAGGGTGAAGGTTTGAATATTCCAGTGGATTTGGCATTTGCATTCCACTCTGATGCTGGAACAACACCAAATGATTCAATCATAGGAACGCTAGGTATTTATATGACGAAGAAATTTGACAAGTATGCTGATGGAACACCTCGTATTATGTCTCGTGATTTGACAGACTTGATTATGACAAACATCGTAAATGATGTGAGAAAACAATATGAACCAAAATGGATGCGTCGTGGAATGTGGGATCGTTCTTACGCTGAAGCTCGTGTGCCTGAAGTGCCTACAATGCTTCTTGAACTGTTGTCGCATCAGAACTTTGCTGATATGAAATATGGCTTGGACCCTAGTTTCCGATTCACGGTGAGTCGTGCTATCTATAAGGGAATGTTACAATTCTTGGCACAGCGTGACGGTCGTGAGTATATGGTTCAGCCCTTGGCAGTCAACTCATTCGCTATCGCTCCTCATGAATCGAATAAATTCTTGTTGACTTGGAAGCCTACAGTTGATACATTGACTGCAAACTCAGATGCTTCGGCATATTTGGTTTATGAAAGAGTGGGCGATGGAGCATTCAAGGTGATAGGAAAGACTTCGCAACCTCAATATGTAGCAGAGGTAAACGATAATATGATACACAGCTATAAGATTGTAGCAATGAATGACGGAGGTAAGAGTTTCCCAAGCGAAATCTTGTCATTGGGCATAGCTTCATCTTCAAAAGGTATGGTAATGGTTGTAAACGGATTTACACGTGTTTCAGCTCCTGATTGGTTTGAGGCTGGTGATATTGCTGGATTCTATGACCAGCGTGACCCAGGCGTGCCTTATATTAATGATATTAGTTTTATAGGTTCTCAATTTGAGTTCCGCCGTCAAATACCTTGGATGGATGACGATGCGGCAGGATTTGGTGCTAGTCGTTCAAATTATGAAACAAAAGTTGTGGCTGGTAATACATTCGACTATCCTATAGTGCATGGTGCTTCAATAATGGCTGCGGGTTATTCATTCGTGTCAAGCAGTATTGGTGCTTTCACAAGCGGTGTAACTTCTGCGTCGGAGTATCCAGTAGTGGACATCATTATGGGTAAGCAGAAAGAAGTGAAATTAGGTCGTGGCGCTGTGCCTAACCGTTACACTATCTATACGCCAGCATTGAGAAGCGCGTTAGATGTTTATACGCAATCGGGTGGTAATGTCATGTTGTCGGGTTCATTCATCGCAACAGATGCGTGGGATAAGCCAACTGCTAATGATGATGAAAAGAACTTCGCACAAAATGTGATGGGCTATAAGTGGAGAGTTGGACAAGCTGCGACAATAGGACAAGTTTATGCTGTTCCAAGCGTCTACACCGAATTGAGCGACGATGGCAAATGGAGTTTTAAGAATGTGATGAATGAAGAAATATATTCAGTAGAATCTCCAGATGCTTTGTATCCAGCTAATAGCAGTACTGGGTCAACAGTGTTGCGTTATACTGAAAACAACTTGCCAGCTGGTGTGGCGGCTTCAATGAACGGTTATAAGACATTCGTGATGGGATTCCCATTTGAGGTAATCGAAGGCGAAAAGAACCGCAACGAGATGATGAAGCGAGTGCTAAACTTTTTTGCAGAGAAGAAATAAATTAACAACTAACAATAATTATATAACTAAATCAACAAAACAATGAGCAAGACAATAAACTGTTTCGTCCCATTTGCAAGTGCAGAACAAGCTAAGGCTACAGTAGAGGCTTTGAAGGCTAGTGAGCAAGTGAAAAATGTGTATCTTCTAAAGACCGAAGATGCAGAAGGAACTCTAGAAGGCTGTGAAGCAATCGAAATCAAATCGCTTTATGCAACTGACACAATCAAGAAGATTGCAGAGAAAGCTGATGCAGATTTCGTGCTTCTTTATACAAAATATGATACTTTAGTACCTGGCATGTTTGCTATCGAGAGAATGACTAAGCTAGCTTCTGATAGCGGTGCTGGTATGGTTTATGCAGACCACTATCAAGTGGTAGACGGTAAGCAAACTAATGCTCCTGTAATTGATTACCAATTCGGTAGTCTTCGTGACGACTTTGATTTCGGTTCAGTTCTATTGTTCAATGCTGCTACTTATAAGGAAGCTGCGGCTGGTATTGATAAGGAGGAGTATGAACATGCTGGTTTGTATGACTTGCGTTTGCGTGTTTCAAGACTTGCAAATTTGGTTCATATTAATGAATATTTGTATAGCGATGTTCAATTAGATACTCGTAAGAGCGGCGAGAAGATTTTTGATTATGTAGATCCTAAGAATCGTGGTCGCCAAATCGAAATGGAGCAAGCTTGTACTGAGCACTTGAAGGTTATCGGCGGTTATCTAGCTCCTAAATTTAAGGAAATAGAATTCAATAAGGGTGATTTTGAATATGAGGCATCAGTGATGATACCAGTGCGTAACCGTATTCGCACAATTCGTGATGCAATCAAGTCGGTTCTATCGCAAAAGTGTAACTTCAAGTTTAACCTTATAATTGTTGACAACGGTTCTACCGATGGCACAACAGAAGCTATCCAAGAATTTAAGGATGATGAACGTCTTATCCATATTATCCCAGAACGCAAAGATCTAGGTATCGGAGGTTGCTGGAATCTTGGTGCATATCATCCAAAGTGCGGTAAATTCATTGTTCAACTTGACAGTGACGACGTTTACAAAGATGAAAATACCCTTCAAACTATGGTAAATGCTTTCTATGAGCAAAATTGTGCTATGGTGGTAGGTACTTACATGATGACTGATTTCAATATGAACATGATTGCTCCTGGTATCATTGACCATAAGGAATGGACACCAGACAATGGACGTAACAATGCACTTCGCATAAATGGTCTTGGTGCTCCTCGTGCATTCTATACTCCAGTCCTTCGTGAAGTTAAAGTGCCAAACACAAGCTATGGCGAAGACTATGCTTTAGGTTTGAACATCTCTCGTGACTATCAAATAGGTCGTATCTATGAGCCAGTTTATATGTGCCGTCGTTGGGATGACAATAGCGATGCTTCTCTAGATATCGTTAAGATGAATGGTCACAACCTATATAAGGATCGTATCCGTACTTGGGAACTTGAAGCTCGTATTGCTAAAAATAAAAACGCTTAATAGTAATGGCAGAGTTCACATCTAAGGACGTTGAGGGCTTGTTTGAACGCCAATTTGAGGTGTGGGAAACAGCTAAAAACAACTTTGAAGCGCTCAAGGGTGTAAAGGTTAAGGCATTGAAAGTGGGTAATGCCACTTTCAATG
>CAZSHA010000068.1:0-11271 GCA_964606575.1 uncultured Muribaculaceae bacterium
AAGCATCTGTAGTGCTAAAAGCGTAGTCGCCTAATGTTGGCGGTACTTCTGCATCACAGGTTATACTTGTCAAACTTGTGCAACTATTGAAAGCTGATCTGCCGATTTCTTTAAGACCGCTTCCTAGTTGCACGGTATTAAGGTTTGTACAACCTGAGAATGCATAAAATTCAATGTTCGTAACAGCATCAGGGATTATTATACTTGTTAAACCTTTGCTACTATCAAAAGCATAATCGCCTATACAAGTAACACTATTAGGGACAACGGTATTCATACAACCGAATTCTAATGTGTTAGTAGCGGTATTGATAATCGCATTGCAATTATCTCGAGAGTCATAAGCAGTGTTTCCGCTCTCAACTGCTATAGATGTTAGATTGCTGCATCCGTTAAAAGCTCTATCTCCAATATTTTTGACGGAATTGGGTATTATAATGCTTGTTAAGCTAGTGCAATATCCGAAAGCGTCATATCCAATATTTAAAACGGAATTTCCTATGGTGAGTGATTCCAGATTCTCATTATATTGAAAAGCTCCACCTTTAATGTCAGTAACAGAATTTGGGATTACCAGAGTTTTCAGATTACAATCAAAAAAGGCAAAATATCCAATGCTTGTTATCGACTCTGGAATTATTACGTTTGTTAATAGCGTTCCGGAAAAAATATAATCCCCAAGGCTTGTCACTGTATTTCCGATAACAACTGATGAAAGTGAACTACTACAAAATGGGGATAGCCCGTAATCATAATCTGTTTCATAACTTAAGTTGCGGCCAAGATATAATGTTTCAAGAGGACAGTCGTAGAGTAAGCCTTTTCCCATTCCATAATCAGATGATGAGTAGAAATTATACCCCATTTTCAATGTTTCAGTTCCGTCTTCTATTCGCAGATTTTTCAATGATGTACATCCATTGAACGCTTCAGCTTTGATAGTTGTGACAGATTTTGGTATAGTTATTGAGGTTAAGCCGTTGCAATTCTTGAATGCGTTCGTTCCGATTGATGTCACATCGTAAGTTTTGTTTTTTACAGTGACTGTGCTAGGAATTACTACATCACCGGAGTAGCTATTGTAATTATCATCTTTGCACGTTACGTATATTTCATTTTCTGACAAGTGCTTATAATATATTCCGTTGATCTTGTGGCTAGCGTAATTAGTAAACTTGCTCCATCCGTCAGCCGATTTATACGCATAGACTGAATTAAAAGGAACGGTTAGCAAAGCATCTGTAGTGCTAAAAGCGTAGTCGCCTAATGTTGGCGGTACTTCTGCATCGCAGGTTATACTTGTCAAACTTGTGCAACAATCGAATGCGTAATCGTTAATACGATTAACGCTTTCTGGTATAGTTATTGAGGTTAAGCCGTTGCAATTCTTGAATGCGTTCGTTCCGATTGATGTCACATCGTAAGTTTTGTTTTTTACAGTGACTGTGCTAGGAATTACTACATCACCGGAGTAGCTATTGTAATTATCATCTTTGCACGTTACGTATATTTCATTTTCTGACAAGTGCTTATAATATATTCCGTTGATCTTGTGGCTAGCGTAATTAGTAAACTTGCTCCATCCGTCAGCCGATTTATACGCATAGACTGAATTAAAAGGAACGGTTAGCAATGCATCTGTAGTGCTAAAAGCGTAGTCGCCTAATGTTGGAGGTACTTCTGCATCACAGGTAATATTTGATATGCTAGCACAACGAGAGAACGCCTGAGTTCCGATGCTAGTTACAGTGCTTGGAATTGTAATATTTGTTATGCTAGAGCATCCACTGAAAGTATAGCTTTTAATCTCGTTTATTGTTTGCGGGATTTCCAAATTTGTCACTAGCTTGTTGTTTAGATATAATTTGCAATCGCCAAGTAATGGATTTGAAGTTATGTCACGAAAGTTTATCTTACACCAAGCCTCGATATCTGTTATATAGACAGCTTTTATTGGACAATTAAAAGCATAAGAGTATATATCAGAAATTTTATTACCCAATGTTACACTAGTTAATCCAGTGCATCCAGAGAAAGCTTCATAACCGATCCCAGTGACGGAATTGGGTATCGTTATGCTCGTTAATCCAGTGCAATTTTTAAAAGCAAAACCACTGATGGAGGTGACAGAGTTTGGTATCGTCACGCTAGACAAGCCAGTGCAATTAGAGAAAGCATTACCGATGCCGACGACACGATAAGTTACACCGCCACTTGTTACGGTTGATGGAATCACAACATCTCCAGTATAGGAGGGGAGATTGTTTGTATTGTTGGTCACATACACAGTTTTTTCAGTGGATGAC
Organism: uncultured Muribaculaceae bacterium; assembly: GCA_964606575.1. Classification (GTDB taxonomy): domain Bacteria; phylum Bacteroidota; class Bacteroidia; order Bacteroidales; family Muribaculaceae; genus RGIG4576. Next base: position 2,307 of record CAZSHA010000068.1, read on the forward strand.
ATAACGACGTAATAGATGCCGCCTACTTTAAAACTATAATTCCGCGGTGCGTCAGCCCATGATGCAGTGCTGGTTAATAGCAGGGCTATTAACATTAGCGATTTTAAGATTTTTGTTTTCATTTGAATAATAGATGTTTTGTGTTTCTCACTCCCCATTGAAACAGTTACAAAAAAATAGCGTAGGAGTCTGTACTTCACTCGTTCCGCTCTTAGAGGCCTTCGCATTGCCCATCACAACTGAAAACGAGCAACGCAGAAGCCCACGCCGATATGATATATAAAACCATAATCCACATTCGCATGCGAACCATGATAAAATAATACATACCCACAGGCATCTACTGTTGCTTTGTCTTTAGCTGTGATGAAGAATTTGCGAAGTTCCTAAGAGCCAAGAACAAAGCGTTAAGTAAACGCTTTCCCATTATGTTTGAACCCACATCTACCGACCTAGATACTAGGTCATCGGCGTGTTTCCGATGCAAATGTAGTTAAAATTTTCAAAATCTAAGAGGCTGTCTTGATTTTTCTTGCAAATTCGCATGCGGCTTTGCAAAAACGGTATTTCAGGCTTGCCAGGTAGTTGCATTGTTGGGTGAAATGATTTACTTTTGCATTAGTTTTATGGTGGTTACCAAAACATGTTAGGGATGAGAATTTTTTCTGTGAAATATATAGTTATATTGTTTTTGCTTATACTGGTGTCATCATGTTTCACCGGCATAGAAAGCACCAAGAAGATAACATCTAAGGATGTTGCGAAGGTGGAGCATGCTAGGGGAGTTGACAAGGAAGTGGAGTCGCAATATAACACGATAAGGGTCGACACGTTCCCTGATTGGCATGAGGGTAAATCTTTTTACGTGGTAGATAATAATGTGAAGCGTATTTTTTCGCCTTCGAAAGATTATGATGCCGATACGCTACGCATGGAGAATAGCAGATTGTACTATAAGGGGTATGTGCAGGGTAGCGTGCTGGATAATGAGCCGAAAGTGAGTTTGCGTTTCAGCGACGGCAAGCGCGAATACGTATATCCCACTGGTAAGACTCTAGATGAAATGAAGCGGCTTAACTTGTTGCTGGCAGTGCCCTTTCTAGTCGACGAGGACATGATAAAAGACTATGCGGAGCTTATTTCGGGACAAGACTTTTACCTACGCACATCGTTGTGGTATAACAAGGCGGGGGAGATGATAAAAGGCAAGAAGTATATAAAGGTGAGAATAGATAGCGTGATGCCGGGCGATAAAGTGTTTCCCTTGAAAGTGGGATTTGTTACCCAAGACGGTGTGAAGGCTTACTTGTTTATGTCGACCAAACAATCTTCTATACAGAACCGCTTGTTTGATAATTTATTCTCGTTGAAAGATATACGTTTGAATTACCCTGCTATCAATGACACGAATTGGAATCACATTGTAAACGGAAATGTGGCAATTGATATGACCAAAGACGAGTGCCGATTGGCACTAGGGTCGCCAAATAGCGTGCAAGAGCGTCCCACTTATGACGGGCTTCAAGAATATTGGTTTTATACCGACGGCACATATTTAATGTTTTTTGACGGATTGTTGAAGCAGTTTAGACGATGACAGATATACATGGCGAAATAGAGTTTCTAGGAACGGGAACGTCAACAGGTATCCCAGTGATAGGTTGCGGTTGCGAGGTGTGCCGTTCTGCCGATTCGCATGATAAGAGATTGAGAGCCTCGGCTATAGTGAGGGCGGCAGGCAAGAATATTCTTATAGATTGCGGCCCTGATTTCAGGGAGCAGATGTTGCGAGCCACATCGTGCGATCTGGATATGGCATTGCTCACGCACAGCCACTATGACCATGTGGGCGGTATAGACGACCTTCGTCCTTATTGTTATCCCGACCATTTCCCTATTTATGCTCAGCAGAATGTGCTTGACGACCTGATGGCACGTGTGCCTTATTGCTTCAGTAAGAATCCTTATCCGGGCGTTCCGCAGTTTCATTTGAATAGGACTGATGCCGAGCATCCTATTGATGTTGACGGATTGCATATAGAAGCATTGCCTATATGGCATTATAAATTGTTGGTTAACGGATATTTGGTAGGAGAGCATCTTGCCTATATCACCGATGCTAAGACTATAGATGATGCCTTTGTGGAACGGTTGAAGGGAATCGACGTGCTTGTAATAAACTCGTTAAGGATGAGTCCGCATTTATCGCACATGTCGCTTGGCGAAACATTGGAAACCGTGAGCAAGATACAACCCAAACAAACTTATTTAATTCACATGAGCCATGACATGGGACGACACGAGGATGTGAGCAAATTGTTGCCAAAAGGGGTGGATTTCGCCTATGATGGACTTGTCGTGAAGTTTTAATTGCGTTGTTGGAGCGTGTCGGGTAGCAAAATGCCATAAAAGTCAAGTTCCACTAATGTTTTTCAATTAAATTTTAAGTGAAAAAGGTCGATGTAAAGAAAAAAGCTATATATTTGTAGTGCTTTATAGAGATGTCTAAAAAGGCAAAATAAAACCTAATAAATAAACGTATCATGAAGGTAGAAGAAATTTTAAGTAACCTTGAGGCTAAGCACCCAGGCGAAAAAGAGTACTTGCAAGCAGTAAGAGAAGTGCTGCTATCGGTAAAGGATGTTTATAATCAACACCCAGAATTTGAGAAAGCAAAAATTATAGAAAGAATGGTCGAGCCTGACCGTATTTTTACTTTCCGTGTAACTTGGATAGACGATAAGGGCGAAGTACAAACCAATTTGGGTTATCGTGTTCAATTCAACAATGCTATAGGCCCATACAAGGGAGGTATACGCTTCCACGCATCGGTTAACTTGTCAATCTTGAAATTCTTAGGATTCGAGCAAACATTCAAGAATGCACTTACCACATTGCCTATGGGTGGTGGTAAAGGCGGTTCTGACTTTAGCCCAAGAGGCAAGAGCGATAAGGAAATTATGCGTTTCTGTCAGGCGTTCATTCTTGAGTTATGGCGTAATCTAGGACCAGACCGTGATGTGCCTGCCGGTGATATTGGCGTAGGCGGACGTGAAGTAGGTTATATGTATGGAATGTACAAGAAATTGGCTCAAGAGCATACAGGAACATTCACTGGTAAGGGATTGGATTTCGGCGGTTCTAAGATTCGTCCTGAAGCTACAGGTTTCGGAGCTTGTTATTTCGTTAATGACATGTTGGCTACAACTGGTGATTCGTTTGCAGGCAAGACAGTGGCAATCTCTGGTTTTGGTAATGTGGCATGGGGTGCTGCTACCAAGGCTACTGAACTTGGAGCAAAGGTGGTGACAATCTCAGGTCCTGACGGATATGTATATGATCCAGACGGAATTTCAGGCGATAAAATTGATTATATGCTTGATTTGCGTTCGTCTGGAGAGGATATTGTAGAGCCATACGTAGAAAAATATCCGAATGCTAAATTCTTCGCAGGCAAGAAGCCTTGGGAGGTGAAAGTCGATATTGCTATGCCTTGCGCTACACAAAATGAGCTAGGCAAGGAAGATGCCGATAACCTTGTGAAAAACGGTGTTAAGATTGTGGGTGAGGTTTCAAATATGGGATGTACGCCTGAAGCAATCGATACGTTCATCGAGAATAAGGTGTTATATGGTCCGGGTAAGGCAGTTAATGCCGGTGGTGTGGCTACTTCTGGTCTTGAGATGAGTCAAAATGCTATGCACTTGTCGTGGTCGGAAGCTGAAGTGGATGAGAAACTTCACGGCATAATGAAGGATATTCACACTCAATGTGTTAAATATGGAACTGAGCCTGACGGCTACATCAATTACATGAAGGGTGCTAATATCGCTGGCTTCATGAAGGTCGCAAATGCAATGATGGGTCAAGGTGTGATATAATACGTGGTTCAATAATAGTAATAAAAAAAGTCCCATTTTTGGGACTTTTTTTATTTTTGTAGAGTTATAATACGCTTTGCGTATTTATACTTGTGTTTAAGCCTTTTTGATGTAGTCAACAATCCATGCTCCTATTTCGGTTGTACCATAGTTAGCTCCACCCTCAACTTGAATTTCAGGTGTACGCACGTTAGCGTCAAGCGAAGCATCCACAGCCTTGCGTATCAATGAGCCTTCCTCTTTCAAATCAAAATATTCAAATAGCATTGCAACAGATAAAATCTGAGCTAATGGGTTGGCTATATTCTTGCCTTTAGCTTGAGGCCATGAGCCATGTATTGGCTCAAATACTGGTGTGCTTTCGCCTGTTGATGCAGAAGGAAGCAAACCCATAGAACCGCTTATGCAAGAGCCTTCATCGGTAAGAATGTCACCGAAAGTGTTTTCAGTAACCATCACATCAAAGAACTTAGGTTCTTGAATCATACGCATTGCGGCATTGTCCACGTACATATAGTCAGTAGTAACTTCTGGGTAATTAGGAGCCATTTCTTGTGCGATTTTTCTCCACAAGCGGCTAGATGCAAGAACGTTGGCTTTATCCACAACGGTAAGGTGCTTGTTGCGTTTCATTGCATATTCAAATCCTACTTTCAAAATACGTTCAATTTCTGGACGAGTGTAGTAGTTGGTATCGTAAGCTTTTTCGTCATCTTGATATTTCTCTCCGAAATACATACCGCCAGTAAGTTCTCTGATACAGATGAAATCTGCTCCGTCTACTAGGTCGGGACGAAGCGGCGACTTGTGTAGCAGGCATTTGAATGTTTGAACAGGGCGAATATTTGCAAATAGACCTAGTTTTTTACGCATGGCAAGTAGACCTTGCTCAGGACGAACCTTTGCAGTCGGGTCATTGTCAAATTTTGGGTCGCCAACGGCAGAGAAAAGCACTGCATCGGCGTTCTTGCAAGCCTGATAAGTTTCTTCAGGGAATGGATCTCCCACTTTGTCTATAGCATCGGCACCGCAGATTGCAAATTCGTAAGAAACTTCGTGACCGAACTTGTCGCACACAGCCGACATTACGTCAACGCCTTGTTTAGATATTTCTGGTCCTATACCGTCGCCAGGAAGGACTGCGATTTTTAATTTCATAATCTTATGTTGTTAATTAAATATTTTCAATAATATTGAGCATTTTAACAGTAGCTTGTATTGCCGCTTCTATTTGGTCGGCATCAAGCCCCCTAGTCTTGATGACGTGTCCGTTGTATTCCCAGTTGATATTGGTCTGTACGAGGGCATCGGTGCGTCCACCAGGTGGAATAGTAACCGTGTAGTTGGTTAGAAGCGGGAATTTGCGGCTTAAGTTGTCGTTGTAAATGCGTTTTACAGCTTTAACAAAAGCATCATATTGACCATCGCCTACAGCACTTTGCTGATACTCTACGCCATTAATTTCCAGTTTTATTGTAGCTGTCGGGCGTAAGCCTTGCGATAGGTTCAGAGCATAGTTTATCACACGAACATGATTTTGCTGTATATCGTGCTTCAATACGTCTGAAACTATGTATGGAAGGTCAGATTGTGTTACAATCTCTTTCTTGTCACCCAGCTCGATGATACGTTGGGTGACTTTACGTACATCTTCTTCGCTTAATTCGATACCAAGTGCTTCAAGGTTCTTTTTGATATTGGCTTTACCAGAAGTCTTGCCAAGGGCATATTCACGCTCCCTGCCAAATCGTTCGGGTAAAAGGTCGTTGAAATAAAGATTATTCTTTGAGTCGCCGTCGGCATGAACACCAGCACATTGGGTGAATACGTTGTCACCTATGATAGGCTTGTTAGAAGGTACAATAACACCTGATAGTGCCTCTACTATGTGGCTAACCTTATTGATTTTGGTTTCATCAACGCCTGTTTCCAGTTTCAGCATGTCGTGTACTACAGCAACAACGCTAGACATGGGAGCATTACCAGCTCGCTCACCTAATCCGTTGATAGTGCAGTGTAATCCTTTCACGCCTACGAGTCCAGCGGCAAAAGAGTTGGATGTAGCCAAATCGTAATCGTTGTGAGCATGGAAGTCGAAGTGCAGTTCAGGAAAGCGGTTTACCATTCGCTTGCAGTACTCAAATACTTGATTAGGGTTCAGAATACCTAGTGTATCGGGTAGCATGAACCGCTTTATAGGTAAGTCTTTGAGGTTCTCAACCATGTCGTAGACATATTGAGGCGATTGTATGATACCGTTTGACCAATCCTCTAAGTAAATGTTGACGAGCAGGCCTTTGGCTTGTGCCATTTCAACTTCTCGGCGAATGTCGCTCCGATGTTCTTCTGGTGTCTTTTTTAACTGCAGGCGGCAATGCCTTTCCGAGCCTTTTGCTAGCAGGTTGATGTTTTTCCCACCGACATCTTTAATCCAGTTGATAGACACACCATTGTCAACAAATCCTAGTATTTCTATGCGGTCGATGTTGTTGGTGCGTTTAGCCCATGTGCAAATCTGCTTAACCGATTCCAATTCACCTGATGACACACGTGCCGAAGCTATTTCGATGCGAGGTACATGCAGTTCGGTCAGAACCAGTTTGGTTATGGATAGCTTTTCTGAAGGGGAGAAACTAACGCCCGAAGTTTGCTCCCCATCACGTAGAGTAGTATCAAGTAATTCAATTTGCATCATATATATGCTATTGTAGATTGTGCAGAATGCTTATTTTTGCTTGTTTTCCCAAGCTTCGATGTCGCTTTTCTTGCTTAAAAGGAAATCAATATCGTCATAGCCTTGTAGAAGGCAGTTTTTCTTATATGGGTTGATATCGAATGATTCTTTTTCGCCAGTAGCCTCGTTTTTGATAGTTTGCTCTTCAAGATTCACAGTTACTTCAGTCTTAGGATTTTCCTTTATTGATGCGAATAATGAAGCAAGAAAAGCCTCGCTCACAACCACAGGAAGAACGCAGTTATTAAGTGCGTTGTTCTTGAATATATCGGCGAAGAAACTAGAAACTACGACTTTAAATCCATATCCAGCAACAGCCCATGCGGCATGTTCACGGCTAGAACCAGAACCGAAGTTCTTACCAGCTATCAAGATAGTTCCGCTATAAGTAGGGTCGTTAAGCACAAACGATTTAATAGGGTTTCCGTCTTTGTCGTAACGCCAGTCACGGAAAAGATTATCGCCGAAACCTTGGCGTGAAGTCGCTTTAAGGAATCGGGCTGGAATTATTTGGTCGGTATCTACATTTTCCATTGGCAATGGAATGCAAGTAGATGAAAATGTTACAAATTTATCTTTCATAATAAAAAGGTGTTAAATTTTAGCTGGGTGAGTGATTTTGCCAGTAATTGCGGCAGCGGCTGCTACTAGCGGACCTGCTAGGATTGTTCTTGAGCCAGGACCTTGGCGGCCTTCAAAATTACGGTTGGATGTAGATACCGCATATTTGCCTGCTGGCACTTTGTCTTCGTTCATAGCAAGGCAAGCCGAGCATCCTGGTTGGCGAAGCTCAAAACCTGCTTCTTCCAAAATCTTGTCGATGCCTTCTTCTCTGATTTGCTTGTCTACTCCCCATGAGCCTGGCACTAGCCATGCTGTTACGCAGTCGGCTTTTTTCTTACCCTTAACAAAGTTGGCGAAAGCACGGAAGTCCTCAATACGTCCGTTGGTGCAAGAACCAAGGAAAACATAGTCGATAGGATGATTTTCCAACTTCTGACCAGCTTCGAAGCCCATGTAGTCAAGTGATTTCTGGAAAGATATTTTTCCAGCTTCGTCTATTTGGCCGATAGTAGGGATAGAATCTTCAATACCCATACCCATACCTGGGTTTGTTCCGTAAGTTATGCGAGGGTCAATGTCGGCAGCGTCAAAGTTTATTTCTTTATCGAAAACTGCGTCGTCATCACTCTTTAAAGTCTTCCAGTAAGCAAGAGCTTTCTCCCAATCTTCGCCCTTTGGTGCAAATTCACGTCCCTTAACATAGGCGAAAGTGGTTTCATCAGGAGCAATCAAACCGCCACGAGCACCCATTTCAATACTCAAGTTGCACACAGTCATGCGTTCTTCCATTGAAAGGTTGCGAATAGCTTCGCCTGCATATTCTACGAAATAGCCAGTAGCACCGCCTGTTGTCATCTTGCTGATGATGTATAGGGCGATATCCTTTGCTGTTACGTATTGTTTTAATTTACCGTTGATGTTGATACGCATTGTTTTTGGCTTAGGTTGCAAAATACACTGCGATGCAAGCACCATTTCCACTTCGCTTGTACCTATACCGAATGCCACAGCACCGAATGCTCCGTGAGTAGAAGTGTGGCTGTCGCCGCACACGATAGTATATCCAGGCAGTGTAAGACCGTTTTCAGGACCTATCACGTGGATGATTCCATTCTTTGGATGACCAAGACCGTAAAGAGTTACACCGAACTCGTTGGCATTTTTAGTGAGTGTTTCCACTTGGTTGCGTGAAACAGGGTCTTGTATTGGTTGGTCTTGGTGTAGGGTAGGGATGTTATGGTCGGGTGAACAGAAAGTTTTTTCAGGACGGAAAACCTTGATACCTCTCTCTCTAAGACCAGCGAATGCTTGCGGGCTTGTCACCTCGTGGCAATAGTGGCGGTCTATATACAATTGAGAAGGACCTCCAGGGATTAGATTCACCACGTGTGCATCCCATATTTTGTCAAATAAAGTATTCATGACTAGAATTTATATTGTTTGTTAATTTAATGAACGAACTTATTTATTGCATCTATAAATGCTTCGGTAGAAGCTGCTACGATGTCGGTATTGGCAGAGAATCCGTAGTAGTTGTTTCCATCGTATTCTACTGTCATGTGTACTTTACCCACATCATTGCTACCCTTGGTTATGGCTTGTATCAAGAATTCTTGAACAACCATGTGGCGATGGATAATCTGTTTGATAGCAGTGATTGCTGCATCTACTGGACCATTGCCAGTCGCACACGACTCGAATTTCTCGCCAGCGATGCTCAAACCTACGCTAGCCACCGAACGAACTCCAACACCTGATGTTACTTGAAGGTATTCAAGCTTAATGC
>CAZSHA010000069.1:0-10408 GCA_964606575.1 uncultured Muribaculaceae bacterium
TGCATATTAGACACTGGTGAATACTTTTTCAGCCTACTTTTTGCATATTAAGCCTAAAAATAATTCAAAATCAAGAGATATGAAAAAAGTCCTATTAAATTTTTTGCTTACCCTCTCGGCGATGATGTCGGCACAAGCCGAAGATACCGCCACACACGACAACCGACTGTATATTACAATTGGCAGTACAAACGACCTTACCCGAGTGCCTATAACCTTACATTTGGAGAATCCCACGATTGACTTAATGCCAGTTATAGAGCAAAAGGATTATGGTGCAAATATAAGTACTTTTTTTTTATTTGCAACTATTTTTTCAATTCTCTTATAATTTTTATTATCGCTTTATATATTCCATAAAGCAATAACAAGGGAAATAAAACAATAATAAAAAGCTCAAATGTACTTAAATTAAACAAACATAGCATATTATTACTCATTTTTATCCATCATTTTCTTTATAACATAGCAACCAAATATAACACCTATAAGTAATGCCACAGAAAAAATTAATGACGGTAAATAAAACCAAAATGAAAAAGAATCCATATAATTATTTTTTAGGTCTGTAATTGTGCATTTGATTTCCTTTATGATTAGTGCCACTTCCAAGTATACTCCAACCAAAAGTCGAATTAGACTGCCATCTATAATTATGATCAATTTCAGATTCTATCTTTTCAAGTTCTTTTTCAGTAAATCTTTCGTAATCACCATTACGCAAAGCTTGCCAAGTGGCTTTAGACATATTAAAATGAGCTAATGCATTATTTAGTCCTATTTGAGAAGTCATAACATCTATCTGATAAACGGCTACAGCAGTCAACGCTTTTTTATAGCCTATATCAGCTCCGATAGCTTCCAGCTGCTTAAGCTTTACTTTCGTATCAACTTCGGTGTTGGCGACTCTAGCAATCTCATTCATCGTCTGCGCTTGTATATGTAACGCACGGCCTGCCTCAGTTATTGCATTTTGTTTGTACAATTCTGTTTTTGCCTCAGATTCTAGAATTAGCTTACCGCCTAAATCAACTTGATTTTTCAAGAGTTGCTCAGCATATTTATTTCTAACATTTTGCTCCAAATTTTTTAGGAGCGCCGATTGTGCTTGGGCTTTATAATAATCTACCTGAGATTGTTTTAAAGCCGTATCGGCTGGAGAATCATAGCCTATTTGGCTTGCTTGGTTGTTTGGCATTGATGCTTGACCTGCAGCGACTGAACCAGTAGTACCGCCTGCTTGAACGCCGTTACCGTAAGCTAAGTTCGGATTTAAGCCTGCTTCCTCTAGGCGTTTAACTTGATTTGAAGCGCTGTTGTATTCACTGGTGTAATCAAACATTTGCTTTTGCAAATCGAATTGTTGTTGTTGCAACTGCATTTGGTGCTTTAACTGGGTCTTAGCGGAGTTGCCTCCGAAGATTGAGCCTAAGAAAGTTCCAGCGAGAGCTCCAGGTATGCCACCAATGGCAGAACCAAGACCTTGCATAAGGGAATTTGAAAAAGTACTCATAGCTTTAACAAATTTTAAAGAATTAATAAACCCTACGGCGGAATAGATAAGAATCTGATAATCAGCATGGTGTCACTTAACACTATAATATCAAGTATAGAGGTGTTAAGTGAGTTTTTTATTTTATGATTATTTAACTTCGTTAAAAAATCATAAAACAATCACCGAGATCACCGAGTGGAGGGCATCATCAGCTTCAGACTTCCAACCTTTAGGACAAATGGCAGGTCAAGGCATGTCAGGTTCTAGCGACTTCTTGTTTAAAGAGAAGTTTTATGAACATGGCTAGTTAATGTATATAGCTTCAGTCCGTCCTCGTACTATGTATATGCAGTCTATGGTCTATATACCATAAATTTAACCGTGATGAATATCTATGGACGAAATTCGTTAATATTGGTGAGCAGCCAGTAAAAAAGAGTGAAATCTAATGTCTATGTTAATGTTGGAAAGATTATCTTTATTGATGTAACTCAGGCTGAACTGGATGAGATGATTCCTACATGGCTCCCATCAGACTTTAATGGGTATAGAGCCTATGTTCTCGGTAGAGGAAAATGATGGCAGTATTTATCAGAATGATGCTTTCGGTAGCGTATGAGTCAGCGACGGTAACGGTGGCACTGTACAAATTGGAGATGAGAATGGCTATAGTGTGTTTGTGTCCAAAGGTCGTTTAACAAGGTGCTATGTTTTCGGAGGTGAATAAAAATGTTTAATTTTGTAACAGAAAAAATATAAACAGATTATTCCTTAACAAATATATATGGTTTCGGTAGACGGACTTGCCGTAGAGTTTGGCGGCACCACGCTTTTCAGTGATATTTCTTTTGTGATTAATGATAAAGACCGCATTGCTCTAATGGGTAAGAATGGGGCTGGAAAATCAACACTGCTAAAAATCCTAGCTGGTGTGCGTAAACCAACCCGCGGAAATGTGTCGGCTCCGAAAGATACGGTTATCGCATATCTACCACAGCACCTTATGACCGAAGACGGACGTACCGTTTTTGAGGAAGCATCGCAGGCTTTTGCCCATTTGCATCAAATGGAGGCTGAGATAGAAGAATTAAATAAGCAACTCGCAGAACGAACTGATTACGAGAGTGATGAATACATGGCTCTAATAGAGGAAGTGGCGACCAAAAGCGAAAAATTCTACGCTATAGATATGACCCATTTTGAAGAAGATGTTGAGAAAACATTATTGGGACTAGGTTTTGAACGTAGCGACTTTAATCGTCAGACTTGCGAGTTCTCAGGCGGGTGGCGTATGCGTATAGAATTAGCAAAAATGCTTCTACGCAATCCAGATGTGCTACTTCTTGACGAGCCTACAAATCATTTAGACATTGAATCAATAGGTTGGCTAGAGGATTTCTTAATCAGCAATGGGAAGGCTGTGGTTGTAATTAGCCATGACCGCAAATTCGTGGATAATATCACTACTCGTACTATAGAGGTGACAATGGGACGAATATATGATTATAAGGTGAATTATTCACAGTATTTGCAGTTGAGAGCCGAACGCCGTGAACAGCAGATGAAGCAATGGGAAGAACAGCAAAAGATGATACAAGACACGAAAGATTTTATTGAACGCTTTAAAGGCACGTATTCAAAGACGCTTCAGGTTCAAAGTCGGGTAAAAATGCTTGAAAAATTAGAACTAGTGGAAGTTGACGAGGAAGACACATCGGCATTACGATTGAAATTTCCTCCTTCACCACGTTCTGGTCAATACCCGGTTATGATGGACGGTGTGGGAAAGGCTTTTGATGGCAAGCATATATTCTCAAATGTTAGTTTGACTATAAATAGGGGGGATAAGGTTGCTTTTGTCGGGCGTAACGGAGAAGGTAAATCCACTTTGGTCAAGTGCATTATGAAAGAATTGAAACATGAGGGTACGTTGCAGTTGGGGCATAATGTGCAAATAGGGTATTTCGCACAAAATCAGGCCTCTTTGCTGGATGAAAATCTCACAGTGTTTCAAACGATTGATGACGTTGCAAAAGGTGACATCCGTAATAAGATTCGTGACCTGTTGGGGGCATTTATGTTTGGTGGTGAGGCTAGTACAAAAAAAGTGAAAGTACTATCAGGTGGTGAACGCACTCGGCTGGCATTGATGAAGCTGCTGTTAGAACCAGTAAACTTGTTAATTCTTGATGAGCCAACTAATCATCTTGATTTGAAAACAAAAGATATTTTAAAGCAAGCTCTGCAAGATTTTGATGGGACTTTAATATGCGTAAGCCACGATCGTGATTTCTTAGATGGATTGGTAACGAAAGTGTATGAATTTGGGCGAGGGCGTGTACGTGAGCATCTGTGCGGAGTCTATGAGTTCCTCGCAAACAAGAAAATGGAAGAACTGCAAGAGCTTGAACGTAAAAGATAAATTTCTTCTCTCACTTTTAGTTCTATCGTGAATACTCAATATAAAAGTTAGCCTTTTATATTGAGTATACTGCGTTAGGTAGTGAACGAAGATTGTATCGTGATGCCATGATTTCTCCGTATGCTCCAGCTGTGCGTAACGCTATTAGGTCGCCTCGCTTGGTGATTGGTAGAGTTTCATTTTCTCCGAAACAATCGCTTGATTCGCATATAGGACCAACAACATCGTATACAGCCGTATCTTGTGATTTAGATGTGATGTTTTCAATGTTGTGGTGTGCTTGATATAGGGCAGGGCGAATCAAGTCGGTCATACCAGCATCGGTAATGATGAATTGTTTTGCTGTTCCTTGTTTCACATAAGTTACACTAGTTATAAGCGAGCCACATTGCGCAACAATAGCGCGTCCTAATTCAAAATGTAATTCTTGCCCTTTTCTTAATTTAAGGTGTTTCTTGAAAGTGTCGAAATAGCCCTTAAAATCAGGAATTGGATTGTCGCTTGGATTGCAATAGTCTACACCTAGACCACCGCCCACATTAATTATTTTAAGTTTTATGCCTAAACGTTCTATAAATTCTTGCAATTTGTTAATCTTTTTACATAAAGTTTCAAACGGTTCTAATTCGGTTATTTGTGATCCTATATGGAAATGTATGCCTGATAAATTTATATTTTCCATCTCCATTGCCAAATACATAACTTTAGGCAATAATTCAAGGTTGATGCCGAATTTGTTTTCGCTCAATCCAGTAGTTATGTACTTATGGGTATGAGCATCGATATTAGGATTTACTCGGAATGCGATGTCGGCAACTTTACCTTTCTTGCCCGCAAGCTCGTTTATTATTTCCAGTTCGGGGATGGATTCTACATTGAAGCACAAAATGTCGGCATCAAGTGCTAGATTTATTTCCCTGTCGGTTTTTCCTACGCCCGCAAATACGATTTTCTTACTGTTGAAACCAGCATTTAAGGATGCTTCAACTTCACCTCCGCTAACACAGTCGACACCCAACCCCGATGCTTGTATCGCTTGGAGGATGCGTGCGTTAGCATTAGCCTTTACAGCGTAATGTACTTTGTAAGGAACGTCTTGGGTACATTTAATTATTTCATTAAGGGTAGATTCTAATAACTCCATGTCATAATAATAGAATGGAGTTTGCTCATGTTGAAATTTATCTAGTGGAAATATAGTTGCCATTTATAATGATTTTATTTGTTATTGAATAAATGATTACTTAAAAGGTTTAATGCTTCGATTTTATCGTCTTTGTGTACAAGCACCGATATATTATGATTGCTTCCTCCGTAAGAAATCATTCTTACTGGAATATCTTGCAACGCATTCAATACTTTCGCTTCAAATCCTTTGTTCTGCCATTGTAAATCTCCTACAACGCATATTATCACCATATCGTTTTCAACCGTCACGATGCCTAACTTTTCCAGTTCTCCGATAATCATGCTTATGTTCTTATCGTTGTCGATAGTTACTGATACGGCAACTTCAGATGTGGCAATCATGTCGATTGCGGTCTTGTTATCTTCAAATATCTCAAAAACTTTACGTAAGAATCCGTGAGCTAGAAGCATTCGGCTGGATTTTATTTTTATTGATGTTATATTGTCCTTTGCCGCAATAGCTTTTATTTGTTTTGATTCGGCTGCATTGTGAATGAGTGTACCGAATGCCTCAGGACACATAGTGTTTAGCAACCGTACTGGGATATTATTTTCTTTTGCGGGGAGAACGCAAGTGGGATGTAATATTTTTGCTCCGAAATAAGCGAGCTCAGCCGCTTCATCGAAACCTAGCTCATGAACAGGGCTTGTATTCTCAACAAATCGAGGGTCGTTGTTGTGCATTCCGTCAATATCGGTCCATATTTGAACCTCCTCGGCATTGATTGCGGCTCCTATGAGCGATGCCGTGTAATCGCTACCACCACGTTGAAGATTGTCAATTTCGCCTATGTGATTGCGGCATATATATCCTTGTGTTATGTAAATATCGGCATCGTTATATTTATCGAGTAAATTACCCAACTTTTCTTTAATATATTGATGGTCGGGCTCGCCCAATTCATTAGTTCTCATATAATCTAATGCTGGCAGAAGCACCGATTTCACTCCTATTGAAAGTAGATAGTGATGCATGATAGCTGTGGACATGAGTTCTCCTTGAGCTAGTATTTCTCTTTCATACCTATGAGAGAAATTGCTCATTGTATGCAAACGAATCAAGTTAAAGCACTCTTGAACCTTTTCGTTGGCAGCGTTGAATGTAGCATTATCGCTAAACATTTCTTTAAGAGTTGCCGCATATCTCTTTTTGAGTCCTTCGATAATTCCATTAGCCTTTTCGGTATCTTCGTTATGCAGGTTTTCAGATATCTGAACGAGAGTGTTTGTCGTGCCTGACATTGCCGACAACACGATGATGTTCTTTCCTCGTTTTGTTATAAGATCGGCAACACTTTTTAATCTTTGTGCCGAGCCAACTGAAGTACCTCCAAATTTCAATACTTTCATAAGAATGTGAATGATATATAACGGTTATATTTGTTTAAAACTGTATTTAATCGCATTGTATGATATGCTTTTCTTCGCAGCGTATCACTTTCCCCGGGTATTCCTCTACGAGTTGCAAATTATGGGTTGCCATAATCACGGCAGTTCCTTTCTCGGCAATCTCATGTAAGAGCGTTACGATTTGATGCCCGGTGTCAGGGTCGAGATTGCCAGTTGGCTCATCTGCTAGAACTAGCTCGGGCTTGTTTAATAAAGCGCGTGCTATAACTATACGTTGTTGCTCGCCACCCGATAACTCGTGTGGCATTTTATATGATTTATTCGACATGCCAACTTGTTGTAGCGCATTTTCAATACGTTCTGCTATTTCGGTCTTATCTTTCCAGCCTGTAGCTTCAAGTACGAATTTAAGGTTATCGTAGACCGAACGGTCAGTGAGTAGTTGAAAATCTTGAAATACGATGCCTATTTTGCGTCTAAGAAACGGAATATCCTTTTTCTTTAAGCGTGTTAAATCGTAATCAAGTACAGTAGCATCACCTTCAGCGATAGGAATCTCACTATACATGGATTTCATAAGGCTGCTTTTTCCGCTACCTACACGTCCTATTAAATATACGAACTCACCGCTATGTAATTCAAATGTTACGTCTTTTAAAACAATTAATTCCTTGCGGTGAATTTCTACATTCTTATAATCCACAATTTTTGTCATAATCTTCCTTCTTCTTGTTGTGACGTTGGTATAAGGTATCTGCTAAATCTTCAATACGGAGTCCCTTTTCTGATAGCAATACAATCAAGTGGTAAAGCATATCGGCAGCTTCATATATTAGTCTTCCATTACTGCCATTGGTTGCCTCGATAACGGTTTCCAATGCTTCCTCTCCAACCTTTTGAGCCATACGGTTTATGCCGCTTTTGAATAGGGTGGTTGTATATGAGCCTTCGGGCATTTCTTTATGGCGAGTGTCGATAAAATCTTGTAGAAACGACAAAAATTGTATACCGTAAGAGTTGTCGTCGTTAAAGCAAGTGGCATTACCAGTATGGCACACTGGACCATCTGGTATAGCTTTGATGAGAAGTGTGTCGTGGTCGCAATCTTCTTCTATTGAAACCACGTTTAAGAAATTGCCACTTGTTTCACCTTTTGTCCATAAACGTTGTTTTGAACGGCTGAAAAAAGTAACCTTTCCATCCTCTACGGTCTTCTTATATGCTTCCGGGTTCATAAATCCTAGCATTAGCACTTTCTTAGTGCGAGCATCTTGTATAATAGCGGGGATAAGTCCGCCCATCTTATCGAAATCTAATGCCATAATATTATTGTTATTTTCTTACGTTTATATTATTCTGTTGCAAATAATCTTTTAAATCAGAAATGTTTATCTCGTTAAAATGGAATACGCTTGCCGCAAGAGCCGCATCCGCTTTACCGATATTGAAAACATCACGGAAATGCTCCATTTTGCCTCCACCGCCAGATGCTATTATAGGAATAGACAATTTGTCGCTAAGCGTGGCTAGTGCATCGCAAGCAAAACCGTCTTTTACTCCATCGTGATCCATGCTTGTGAATAATATTTCTCCAGCACCTCGCTCTTGTGCCTCGTAAGCCCAATCATAGAGTCTTTTTTCTGTAGCCACTCTACCTCCTTTTACATAGCACATCCATTCACCATTGTCGCACCGAGCATCAATAGCTACCACACATACTTGGTTGCCGAAATTTTTGGCTAGATCTGTTATTAGTTGCGGGGTGCGTAATGCTGAAGAATTTATAGAAACTTTGTCAGCTCCTGCATTCAATAGGTTGCCAACGTCATCAACAGAACCTATACCTCCGCCTACGGTAAACGGAATGTTTACATTCTCGGCAACTCTGCGAACCATGTCGATAAATGTTTTACGTCCTTCGTAAGATGCAGTTATATCTAGGTATACTAGTTCATCTGCTCCAGCTTGGCTGTAGGCTCTACCAAGTTCTACTGGATCTCCTGCATTTCGGAAATTGATGAAGTTGACACCTTTTACAGTCATTCCGTCTTTGACATCAAGGCATGGTATAATACGTTTGGCTAGCATGATGATAGTTTGATGTTTTCATTTTCTAATTCTTTCACTGAAATACGACCTTCATATAGTGCTTTGCCAGCTATTACGGCAGGCACATTTATATCTTCAAGATGACGCAAATCGTCTATTGTAGCGACACCTCCACTAGCGATAAGGTAAATACCCTTGCAGTTTTCTAGCAGTTCCTTATATAATTCGATTGCCGTTCCTTGTAACATGCCGTCACGACTTATGTCGGTGCTTATTACCTTGCATATTCCTTTATCCATATAAGAGTTGATGAAAGGCACTATGTGCATCCCACTACTATCTAGCCATCCATTGGTAGCAATCATTTTGTTCTTAGCATCAGCACCAAGTATGATTTTATCATTACCGTATCTTGTAATCCATGATTCAAATAGCATTGGGTCTTTTACTGCGATACTACCACCTGTAATCATAGAAGCTCCGCTTTCAAAAGCAATATGTGCGTCCTCATCGCTTTTTATTCCACCTCCGAAATCAATAATTAAACTTGTTGATGAAGCAATGGCTTCTAGTGTCTTATAATTTATTATATGATTGGATTTAGCTCCGTCTAAGTCTACTAGGTGTAATCGTCTACAACCAGCTCCCTCGAACATTTTAGCAACTTCTACAGGTGATTCGCTATAAACAGTTTTCTGCTCATAATCACCCTTGGAAAGCCTTACGCACTTGCCTCCAATAATGTCGATTGCAGGAATAATCTCAATCATAATTCTATGAAATTTTTTAATATGGTTTCACCCACACTTCCGCTTTTTTCTGGATGAAATTGTGTGGCGAAAAAGTTGTCTTTATGCAAAGCCGCACTAAATTGAGTAATATAATCGCAGGTCGCTATTGTATGTTTGCAGGTGGATGCGTAATAGCTATGCACGAAATATGCGTAAGAATCATTCAATTCTGTTGTTATCAGATTGTTGTCCGTAGTGGTTTTTATTGTATTCCAACCCATGTGTGGGATTTTTATATCCTTACAAGTGGAATTATCAAAGCGTTTCACATCTACATCAAATATGCCCATACAATCAACATTGCCTTCCTCGGAATGTCTACATAAAAGTTGTTGACCGATGCATATACCTAAAACTGGTTGCTTGAGGCTTTTGATTAATTCGTCAAGTCCTTTATTTCTTAAATATTCCATAGCCGAAGAAGCCTCCCCAACTCCAGGAAATATTACTTTGTCGGCATTACGAATCAAATCGAAATCATCTGTTACGTCAGCTTCTATTCCTATACGCTTTAATGCGTACAGAACCGAAAAAACGTTACCCGCATTATATTTTATGATAGCAATTTTCACTTTTTAGTGTCACATTGTTAATGTTAGATTACAAAGGTAGCTAATTTTTTCAATTCTTGTGCATATATGCGATGTTTTCGACAATATAATAAAGTGTAAAAGGTATCGAGTGATTTGAATCAGATATAAAAATATCTACTATTGTAATAATATGCGACTAGCAATGAAAAATCAGTGAACTTGTTTTCCCATTGCTAGCCTTTCGCTATATTTGCAGTATCTTTAAGAAGTTAAACATTACTTTAGGAATAACAAATTAGCGTATGGGTATTTTCAAAAAATTGAAAAATGAGTATATCACTAAAGATAGTAAAACTTATATTAAATATTTAAGACGTAAAGGAATAACTATTGGCGAACACTGTATTTTCAGAGAACCAAAATCGGCTACGATAGACAAGACTCGTCCAGCCTTAATATCAATTGGTGATTATGTGGATATGAATCGTAATTTCACGATAATGACACATGATTATGTAACATCGGTCACTACTGTCCCATTAAAATCTGAAATTGTCCTTTGAAATTATTGAAATATAGT
>CAZSHA010000070.1:0-10053 GCA_964606575.1 uncultured Muribaculaceae bacterium
AGAACACCTACGGCTACATTCGTGGCACAGAGGGCGTGGACGGCGACCATATAGACGTGTTCCTCTCTGACGACATTGACGGTTGGAATGGCAGACAGGCGTATGTTGTAGACCAATACAACGAGGATGGCACTTTTGACGAGCATAAGGTTATGCTAGGCTTCAACGACATCAACGATGCAGAAGCCGCCTATTTGAGCAACTACGGAAGGGGTTGGGCTGATAAGCGTAAGATTGTCATTAGCTCTGCCAACATTGAGGATTTCGAGAAGTGGATAGAGTCGTCGCGCCGCAAGACCAAAGCCTTTGCGGAGTACAAGAGCGTGCAGACTACCGAGGGGCAGAGTAATGGGAGTAATAGGAGTGATGGGGAGCGGCTCAAGTATGGCAAGTTCACGCAGTTTCATGATGACTTTATAGCCAAGCTGGAGTCAAAGGAAATCATCCCTAACCTAAAAGCTCTTAAAAAGGCGGTAAGAGATTTACAACATTCCGTGGCGATTATCCGTAATGGAATGGCAACACAAGTAACTTCTGAAGAAGAACGCATAGAGGCAGAAACAGCATATCAAAATGCTACAGACCAGCTGGAAGCCTATAAAGATATTGTGCGGAGGGTCGAAACCATGCTGAACGCATCAGTCAGAGAGGCTGATGGGTCGAATAGGGCGGATGTGGCTAATGAGGTTAAAGGGGCGACTGGGGCTGATGTTGCGTATAGGATAGAGCCTGCGCAGTACACCACGAAGAAAGGCAATGTTCTTGACATGCGCCTAGTGAAGTTCGCAGGCACTTTGACAAAGGAGCAGCAGAGAGCCGCCAAAGAGCTGGCGAAAGCCGACAAGGGCTGGTATGACCGAGAGCAGGGCGGATTTATGATGCGTAGTGAAGAAAGCGCCAAGCAGTTTGCGGAGGCGGTCAAGGGCAAAGAGAACCAAAACAACGAGATATATGGACAAGAAAGGAACGAAAACAGCCGCAGAGGCAATAGCGGAACTGAATCTAGATCCGAAGCACTTCCCGATACTAAGCAAGTGGGAAGCGGAACAGCTGTACAAGACGTTGCAGGGCATCGCCAAGGCGAGCGGATGCAGCCTAGAAACAGCGGCGGTGAACTTGGAGCTAGACCTCGGTATGATGTAAGCAAGGATTACACTAACGAGGAGATAGGCGAGATAGTGTCGTCAGTCACATCCGTATCGGACGGCAAGGTCGTGCTGACGGGAGAAGTGACAGACGATATAAGGGCTATATGCCGCCAGTACAAGAGCGGCGGCGTAGCCAAGAAGGGGCGTGGCATCCTAGACGAGTATTACACAGACGGCAAGATTGTGGATGCCGTGAGCATGCTGATAGCCCCATATTTTGAGGGTTCTAGAGCGGTGCGGGTTCTAGAGCCTAGTGTGGGATTGGGCAACTTCCTAGAAGCCGCGCGAGGCATACATGCCTCGGAGGTGGATGCGTTCGAGATAAACGAGGCTAGCGCCCGCATAGCGAAAGCCCTTTATCCCGAGGCAGAAGTGAACCTGCGCTCATTCGAGAGCGAGTTCATAGAGGAGTCTGGCGAGAAGAAGCCTTTGCCGAGGAAATATGACTTGGTGATAGGCAATCCCCCCTACGGCACTCACAGGGGCTACTATAAGGGCTTAGGCGAGGAGAGCGGCATATCGAGGTACGAGGACTATTTCGTGAAGCGGTCGCTAGACGTGCTGAACGACGGCGGCGTGCTGGCAATGGTTCTTCCCAGCTCATGGATAGACAGGCATACGAAGTATGGCGGCTATACCATAGAAACCGCATACAGGCTACCGAGCGGTGCGTTTGAGGGAACGCAGGTTGGTACGGACATCGTGGTTTTGAGAAAGGACAGCTCAATCACGCCAGCGCAGCACGTCCCATATTTTGAGGAGCATCCCGAGAGAGTGCTTGGCGAGAAGAAGCAACGCAAGGGTCGTTACGGCAGGATAGAGGAGTATGTGTCAGGCGATATAGACACGGCGATAGAAGCCATAAATCGTGAAAGAGCCGAGCGTATAGCCGACGAGCTGTCAATCGAGAAGACAAGCGACAACGTGAACGCCATAGAGTCGTCAATCGAGGAAACAGGCGGAGCGGACAAGGCTCTCGCTGTCGTGGAGAGCGAGAAGCGAGCCACGGATTCGGACAGCTCCCCCGTGCCGTCGAAGCCGGCAGGCAAGGCGGTCGGGAAGTATAAGATAGAGCTGGGCAGGGAAGCAGAAACCGTCGCCACGTCATCGCAGTTCACGCATGAGTTCAGCGAGGGCGAGGTGGATGCGTTCGAGGACTGCGATTACGACGGCACGTTGAACAATACGGCACTTCACGGCAAATACGCCAACTATGTAGGCGGCGCGGCTGTGCATGACTTCTATTATGCAGAGGGCGATATATACCGCAAGCTCGCCCGGCTGGAGCAGGAGAAAGAGTCGATAATCGAGAAACACGGCATCGAGCAGTACGAGAAGCAGAAGCGGCTGTTGGAAAGCGTGTTGCCCGCCCGCAAGGGATTGGGCGAGATATCAATATCGCCGAACACGGAGTTCGTGAAGAACCTGATGATACCGACCGAAGAGGGATTCACCCCCTTAAAGGACATGTTTGTCAAGTTCTGCGAAAGCCTGCCAAGGGGCGCATTCGGTGAAAGCGGGCCGTGGGAGGTTCTAGAATATGTCGACAACAATCAGGTCTACGGGAATGACAAGCAACGCAACCAGTATGTGAGAGAGCGGCGCAAGCGTGTCGCCAACGACTTGTTCCGTAAGTTCCTGACCGAGGAGCTTACGGAAAGCGCGCGGGAGCGTGTGGTCACTGCGTTCAACAACAACTACAACTCCACCTACCGCCCCGACTATTCCAAAGTGCCTATGTTCTCGACGATAAACAAGGATTTCAAAGGCAAGGAGCTGAAGCTGACGAGCGTGCAGTTGGCAGGCATAGGCAGAATGACTGTAAAGGGCGTAGGCGTATTGGCTCACGAGGTAGGCTTCGGAAAGACCCTTTCTGGGGTGCTGGCGATGCACGAGGCTATGACGAGGGGATTCACGAAGAAGCCTCTGATAGTAGTGCCGAACGACAACATCCTCAAGCAATGGATAGAAACGATGCACGAGGCATTGCCTCATGCGACGGTGAACGCCCTAGGCAACCTAGGCGCAGGCTACGACTTGAGCGACTTCACGGTGAACGACGGAGAAATCACGATAATCACCTACGAGGGTCTGAAAGCGATGACGTTCAGCGATTACACGTATAGCCGCATGGCTAGCAGGTTCTCCTATATCACGGAGGACTTGGAGAAGCATCAGGAACTAAGCGAGCGTGCGATGCAAAAGAGGAGCGAGGAACGCAAAGAGCTGAAAGGGAAGATGCGGCGCGGGGGAAAATCGCAGTACAGCTTTGAGGAATTCGGGTTCGACTGGCTGACGTTCGACGAGGTGCATAACGCCAACCATATAGTGAGCAAGGTGCGATTAGACAAGTCGGTCGCATCGGATTTCAGAAGCCAGAGCCAAAGGACATCGGACTTAGGGATAAAGACGTGGCTAGCCTCCCAGTATATCCAAGACATGAACAACGGTCGAAACGTGCTTTTGCTAAGCGCCACACCGTTCACGAACAAGCCGCTAGAGTACTATTCGATATTGTCGCTAGTGGCGAACGACATGCTAGTGGCTAAAGGCTTCTTCAATGTAGACCAGTTCTTCTCCACGTTCATGGAGGCAGACAACGAGCTTGAGATAGGAGCGAACGGCAAACCAGTGCATAAGACCAGTGTCCGCAGGTTCAGGAACAACGGAATGTTCCAGCAGCTGCTAAGCGAGTATATCGACATCAAGGGAGCGGAAGACAACCCGGATCTAGAACGTCCGGAAAGGGTTAACAAGGAGTATCGAATAGAGCCAAACGAGCTTACGAGAGAAGCGATGTCGTCAGTCCAAGAACTGTTGAGCGACAGCGAACGCTTATTGGAGGGAATAGGTCATGCCAGAGAGGCTGCATTCTCGCCTTACGCCACACCGCTTCTAGGCAAGAAACCGAAGAGCTATAAGGAGTTCGTCAAGAACTCTCCGAAGATAGATGCGACAATCAAGCTGATAGAGCGTAACAGGCAAGACCGTCCCGATGCGGGGCAGATAATCTACTCGGAGCTTGGTGTGGAGTTTTTCCCTATGATTCGGGAGTACTTGGTGAAAGAGAGCGGATTCGGGACAGATGAGGTTCGGATGATAACAGGAGCGACATCTAACAGCGAGCGTGTGAAGATACAGGAGGCGTTCAACAATGGCGCTGTGAAAGTGGTGATAGGCAGTCCGGCGATAAAGGAGGGCTTGAACCTCCAAGGCAACACGACCGACATGTATATATTGTCGTTGCCGTGGAACTTCACGCAGCTCCGCCAGATAGAGGGCAGAGGCTGGCGCCAAGGCAACAAGTGGAAGAATATCCGCATCAACTATATGCTGACCAACGACAGCGCCGACGTGTTCATGCTCCAGCGCCTACAGACGAAGCAGAGCTTGTACAACGAGGCAATGAGAAGCGGAGCGGAGAGCGTAGACGTGAGCGACATAGACACCGCAGAGCTGAAGACGCAGCTTATAACAGATCCGTCAACAAGAGCCGAGATAGTGACCATGCAGGAGCGGTCGAAGCTGGAGCTAGAGAGGACTCGCATAGAAGCCGACTTGTCGTTTGTGACCCGCAAATATGAGGATTACAACAAGATACTTGAGCGTATAGACTCCCAAAAGAAATATGTCAAGCAATATAGCGAATGGGCTAAGAACGGCAGCGGTTATTGGGCAGAAATCGTAGAGAGTGAAAAAGCCGCCTTGCGTAAGATAGAGGCAGAGCTAGAGCAAGAGAAGCAGAAGCTGGGCAAGCGGGGCGTGGATGTGGACGGCATAGAACGCCAGACGTTGCAGGCTCAAGAAGCCATAGAGGGCATACAGAAGAAGATAGAGAATCTGAAAGAATACCAGCAGGAGCTTGCGGAGAGATACGAGCAAGAGCGTGAATCTGGGCAGGCAGAGCGTGGCGATATGCTACCGAAGTATATAGAGGAGCGCAAGCGCGAGAACGCTGGCGGATTTTATAGCGAGAGGGATAACAAGGCTAGAAAGGCTAGGGCGGCTGATGATGTGCTTTATCGCAGAGATGAGAAGACGGAATATGAGGATATTGTGCGTA
Organism: uncultured Muribaculaceae bacterium; assembly: GCA_964606575.1. GTDB lineage: Bacteria > Bacteroidota > Bacteroidia > Bacteroidales > Muribaculaceae > RGIG4576. The sequence goes on from CAZSHA010000070.1 coordinate 5,212, forward strand.
GGATGAAGTCCCAATATGTGCTTAGAGGAGGAGGTCAGAGCATAGCTATTTATGAAGCCGCTGATTTAGAGCGAGTGAGAATGATATTAGACAAAGATGTTTATGAAAAGATTGAGTCTAAATATCACGAGCCTAATGTACTTGGTTGTTCATTGCCCAAAATGGGTTATGCATTCATATTCACCAATAAAGCACCTAATGTAGAAAGTACATGGTGGCATGAAAACACTCATATCATATATGAATCATTGGAGCTTGCGGATAAAGAGGAATGCGGATTAGCAGCACTTAATTGGCTACAAAAACAAGGTGAATCAGGCAAAGAACACTATAGCCATGCAACCTCAAAATACGAACAATCATCATGGGGAGAAGAGGGAGCTACACGATTAGTACAGTATCTAATTGAAACCTACGGAGCAGAAAGATTCCTTAATTCAACCTTTGACGGAAATGAAAAAATTTCTAAATTAGCGAACGCAATTAGAAACAAGTTTATATATGGAAAAGAAGAACCAACCCGGAGTGATATACTTCAGCGACGAAGAATTGCCGCAATCTACGGAATATCACAAGCCAATGGAGGAATGGACCGAGGAGGACGAGAAAGCAGCTCAAGCGAGGGGCGTGTTTCTTTGCGGTCTGGCAGATATGAAGAAAGTGCGGGAGTACAACGCAATGCTGAAACGCAATACGGAGGCGGCGAAGAAGCGGAAAGAATAGAAATAAGGGAGCGTGAGGGAGCTGGCGCGTATAGCGACAGGGCGGTTACGATGGCGAGCGACCCCCGCTCGAAGGCTATAGGCAGACCGCTTTATGGCGAGGGCAAGCGAATGCGCGAGTATGCCGCTCGCCAGCGCAGGATGATGGCTGAGCATGTGGGCGAGCTTGCGGATAAGCTGCATCTTGACAATGTAGAGATTGTTACCGATGCAAGCACTTTGGAGGACAAGAAACAGCGTGCGAAAGGCTTCTACTCAAAGAGTACAGGCAAGATTACTGTTGTCATTCCGAATCACGGCAGCGTATCGGATGCGGTGCAGACGTTGCTCCACGAGGCAGTGGCGCACCACGGATTGCGTCAGCTGTTCGGAGAGCATTTTGACACATTCCTAGACAACGTATATAATAATGCGGATGCTGGTATCCATGAGCGTATAGACGGCATGGCTAGCAAGAACGGCGGCGACTTCCGCAAGGCTACGGAGGAATACCTAGCCGGGCTTGCGGAGAAGACCAACTTTGAGGAAGCCCGCACTTCTGGATGGTGGAGCAAGATTAAGGAGTTCTTTATGAACTTGCTCCATAAGATAGGATTCAAGGGGTTCAAAGGAGTAACATTGACAGATAACGAGCTGCGCTATATATTGTGGCGTAGCTATATGAACCTGAAAGAGCCGGGCAAATTCCGCAGTATCTTGGGTGAAGCCGAGGATATAGCACGTCAGGAGGAACTGAGAGTGGGCAACTACGGCAAGGATAGCACGACTAGCTCTGTGGTGGCTGAGGTCGGCGGGGGATACAGGAAAACGTATTATTTAGTTTATAATTTTTTAGATTTGGCGATAAAAGCAGAAATTTCTGTAATTTTGCAGGTGGATTATTTATTTAAGAAATGGCAAATATATTAAATATTGACACGTCTACTGATGTATGCTCTGTTGCTCTGACATCGGAAGGTGGCGTACTTGAGCATAGGGAAGATTATCAAGGGCAAAATCATGCTAAGGTTTTAAGCACTTTTATTGATGAGATACTAGGCTATGCTAAGCCTAGGGGAATAAAGCTAGATGCTGTAGCAGTGACAACTGGACCTGGCTCATATACTGGTCTTCGTATAGGACTTTCGGAAGCAAAGGGCTTATGTTTCGGTTTGGATGTGCCATTGATAGGGCTTAGTACGTTAGAATTGCTTACGGTGTCAGTCATGTTTCGTGATTTTTATGACGAAGATGTGTTGTTTGTGCCTATGATTGATGCCCGCCGGAAAGAGGTGTTTACTGGTGTTTATAATGCTGCTCTTGATGAGATTATGCGGCCACAACCGCTAATCCTTGATGAAAATTCATTTTTTGGTGATTTTGCCGATAAGAAATTAGTCGTTTTCGGTAATGGAGCAGATAAAGCTCAAGAAATCATAAAACATCCTAATTGCAAGTTTGTGCTTGGTGTAAAGCCTGAGGCGGTAAATATGTTGGCGTTGTCGGAACGATCTTTCAGAAACAACAATTTTATAGATATTGCTTACTCGACACCGAAATATTTAAAAGAATTTCAGGCTACCACACCTAAGAAAAACATTTGAATAAATTGTTATATTATAAACTTTATTAATAGACTGATAGAATTTTGCATCTTTATTTGTCGCAATAAGTTTATCATGCTATTTTTGTACGATAATTTATTTTATAAATGCTAGAATACAACAATCAAAAAGGGATGCTGATACTTCCAGAATATGGAAGAAATATCCAGCAAATGGTTGAGCATTGCACAACTATAGAAGATAGGGCAGAGCGTACGAAATGCGCTAATACAATAATCCAAACAATGGGGAATCTGTTCCCTCATTTGAGAGATGCTCCTGAATTCAAGCATAAGTTATGGGATCATCTTGCTATAATGTCAAATTTCACACTAGATATAAACTATCCGTATGAAGTGATTCGAAAAGAAAATCTGCATACGACTCCGCAACCTGTACCATATCATCATGAGCCTATCAGATTCCGTCACTATGGAAAAATCATAGAGCAAATGATAGACAGGGCTTGTGAGTATCCAGAGGGTGAAGAACGTGACGAGTTGATATTGTTAATCGCCAATCACATGAAGAAATTGATATATGGTATAAACAAAGAAGATGTGGATGACGAGAAAATTTTCAACGATTTGTACCAATATTCAAAAGGTAGAATACGACTAAATGTGGAAACGCATAAGTTGCATGTGTTTAAAGAAGCGCCAGTTCAACAAAACGCATCGAAAAAATCTTCAAAAAAGAAGAAATGATAAATCGAGAAGAACTTATAGAAGTTGGCTGTTACAACAAGCCGCATGGCGTGAATGGTGAAATCTCTGCCACTTTTGATTACGACCTAGAATTTATAAAGGGCGTAAAATGCCTTATATCCGAAATTAATGGTATTTTTGTGCCGTTCTTTGCTGATAATATAAGACCTAAAAGTAATAGCACGTTAATACTTAAAATTGATGGCTATGACTCAGATAAGGAGGTTAAGATTCTTGTAAATAGGTCTATTTATACTATGAAGAAAAATTTTCAACCAATTAATTCGTCGGTTGATGAAGATGATGAAGAGTTGCCAATCGATTACTTTATCGGTTTTAATATTTTCACGGCATGTGATGATGAAATAGGAACGATAATAGATGTGGATTGTTCTACTGAAAACTACTTGTTTGTCGTAGAAAAAGAGGAACAACGATATTTCATTCCAGCTGCCGATGATTTTATACTGGATTTAGATTTAGAAAATAAGATTATGACAATGTCCCTTCCAGAAGGAATGTTGTCATTATAGGACAACAATAAAATAACTAAACATGGAAACAAATCAAAACAAGACATTTGATGAAAATGATGCTATAAAATTTATCCGTAATTATGTACCTAATGAGATAAAGAAGAAATATAGCGATAATGACATCCTTTTGCTTATGGACACAATGTATGATTTTTACGAGGCTGAAGAGGATGATGATTTATTGGATGATGATCCTATAAACAACGAGGCATATTTGAACCGCATCGTTAATTACGTGAAGAAAAGCATCCGTAAAGATCCTGAGAATAATATCGAAATGGATGATGTAAAGAGTCTGGTAATGGGTGAGATAGAGTATGAAAATACGCTCGATAGTTTTTAAATTATGATTAAAGCTGTATTCAGAAAATTATTGACATATTCATTTGTTTGTTGCTTGCTCACGTCTTTGGCGAGTGGTGAGGCTTTCGCTGCAGGGAAAAAGTCTAATAAGAATGAGGTCGACATCTATGAGTTGTCGATTGATGAAAACTTGGCTTTCCCAGAATTAAAGAAGCAAACTGAAACAATCGTGGAGTTTCAAAACGAGCAAGCCAAGTCGTTGGTGAAATTGGCAAGCGAAGGATTTCCATACGAAGTTGAAACTATGAGAAATGGCGAAGTCATTGTGGTAAGTGTGCCTAGCCGTCATTTGTTCAACCCGAATGAAACCCGATTATCTGATAATGGAAAAAAAGTGCTGAAACCTATTTTAAAGTACCTTAATACGATAAGGTTATATAAAATAATATTGGCAATGCATTCTGACAATACCGGTAATGAAATATATACGCTAGATTTAACAACAAAGCGTGTTAATTCTGTTTTTGACTGGATGGGAGAAACCGACAAGTCTAAAACTGATTATGTTGTACCTTATGCTTTGGGTGGCAGTGATCCTTTAGTAAAAAATAATTCTGTAGCTAATAGAGATAGGAATCGCCGTCTTGAAATATATCTTATTCCAGACAAGGTGATGATAGAGCAAGCTAAACGCAATAATATAAAGCTATAAACGAAAAAGGTGGCATTTCAATATAAAAACGTTACCTTTGCAAAAAATAAATTGAAAAATGGCAAAAGAGCTAAAAGACTTAACAAAAAGAGCAGAAAACTACTCTCAATGGTATAACGACCTTGTGGTAAAAGCTGATTTGGCAGAGCAATCGGCTGTTAGAGGTTGTATGGTTATCAAACCTTATGGTTACGCTATATGGGAAAAAATGCAGCGTGCGCTAGATGACATGTTCAAAGAAACAGGTCATGTCAACGCTTATTTTCCGTTGCTAATCCC
>CAZSHA010000071.1:0-9981 GCA_964606575.1 uncultured Muribaculaceae bacterium
TACTGGTTTTCCATTCTTGTCTAGCTTAACGCTCCAAGGATTTTCCTTTTCTGGCTCTTGACCGTCGATTAGACCAGTGTAAGGAACTTGAGTGATGTCAGCAATGTATAGGTTATCAGCGATGTGGTAAGTAGATTCGCCATCGTCAGCAGCAAAAAGCATCTTACCGTCGGCGATGAAGATACCTTGAGTCCAATAAGGCATTGGACGGCATTGCATCTTAGTATAATACTTCTTGGTTTCTAGGCTGTAGCAGTATACATAACGGCTATCTACCCAGTCACTCATCCAGATCATGTTCTTGTCACGGTCAACAGCTAGACCAGAAACTTCCACTTGACCAGATTCTGCACACCATGGAATATCTTCAATCCATTCTAGAGTGTTAGCATCGTACACAGAGATTGCGATGTTGTAACCACGACCGAATTCAAATTTTTCGTTACCTGTGTAGATTTTTCCGTCATGAACGTCGATATCACCAAAGTGGTTAGCCAACTTCGGATTTGGGAACAATGGATCATCTGCTGTTTGTACTCTCTTCTTCACAAGATTCCAGTTCTTGTCATACTTGTAAAGGCCACGAGTGTCAGACACATAGAAGTAATCCTTATCGGCAGCAATACCTTGACGACCAGGAACTTCAACAACTTTCTTCAATCTGTACTCAGTACCGATGTGTTGAGCGTTCAAGCCCATACCCACCAAAACTAGAGAAAGAACAAATAATAACTTTTTCATAATCTCATTTAGTTTTAAGTTAATAATAGTATTCTATTAAGTTAGTTATTTATTAGAATTTGAATAGACCCATAATTTGGATTTGCTCAGCTGTATCAAATTTTAACTCCTTCTTTGCATCATCTGAATACATTGTATGGTTCCAGTTAGCTTGTAGCTTGAAGTTGCTAGTTACTTGATAAGAAACACCAGCTAGAACACGGTTATAGTTATTAGCAGAAGTCTTATTCATGTCATCTTTATACATATCCCAACGTACAACTGGCAACCACTTTCCTATGTGATAAGCGGCTAGAACGTATGCAGCCTTTTCATCAACATAAGTCACGTTATCTTTCTTACTCTTAATCATACCAAATTCAGCACGTAGGTCAAGACCTGTAGGATCATTGTACCATGCGCCCACGATAAAACGATTCATTGGTTGGTTTTTATACACTTGTACATTTGTATTAATGATTTCACCGTCTACTACAGTTTGTACAGTCTTAGTTCTATCATACTCACCCCAGTTATAAGCTGCCTTAATGCTTAAGTTCTTGATAGGACGGAAAGTCAACGCACCGATAAGGTCTTTTGACTTGTTGTTGTCATCTTTACATGGAAGTGCACCGTTTGATAAAACCACATTATAAGTCAATTGATTGAAACCGTCTTCATGAGGAAGAAGATCACCGAATACCATAACACCTAGGTCACGACCATAATCAACGAAATCATAACCAATCGCATTACGACATGCCATGCGGTAACAAATATTAGAGAAGTCTACAGTTTCTAGAGTAGCTGGAGAAATATCATAGTTCTCATATCCCATTGGAGTATAGAATTGACCGGCACGCAATTGGAATGCAGGCTTAATCTTCCATGTAGCGAATGCATCCATTACTTGTAGATTCTTTTGACCGTTTCCGTTAGTAGAACCAGATATTCCGTTAAATGCTTCAATTTGCAAACGGAATGCCACACTAGGAGCTACATTACCGTCAACCATAAGGCGAAGACGCTTTGCTTGGAATGAAGATGTAGATGCAGCATCATTCTTAGTGTAGTTCCAACCAGTTTGTAGATAACCAGAAACCTTAGGAAGTTTTGAAAGGATTTGTTGTACTGTGTTATCCTTTGCTGGAGTTGGTTCAGCAACAGCTTCAGGAGCTTCAGTTGCAAACATAGGAGTTGCTATCGCAAGACCTAGTAAAAATGCTAAAGTTTTTTTCATGACTTTTAAATTTTAAATGTTTAAAATTAATTTCAATAATCTCTAATTAGTTAATAATTTATTTTATTTCTCTCTTTTTCTGTCGATTTGCACATTAATATTCTACTCCACGAGATTTAAGCAACAATCTGCCAAGTTCCTCTATATTAAGTGCCGTAATATCAGGTTGCGGGTCAGATGCCAAAGCCACATCGAGCGTCGTTTCTCCCGACAGCACAAGCACACCCACCGAGCCTGCGTTTTGAGCCGTAGCCACATCGGTATAGATGCGGTCACCGCACATTATAATCTCATTCGGTTGCAATCCATATTTATCCTTGATGCCGTTAAGCATATCTGGATTAGGCTTGCCTATAACAATGTCGGGCTTACGTCCGCACGCATATTCGATAGCCTGACATATAGAGCCACAATCCACTAGCACAACCTCCTGGTCGGTAGGACACACTCGGTCGGGATTGGTAGCTATGTAAGGCACGCCTTGCGAAGCCCACCATGTCGCACGGCACAATCGGGAATAAACCAGAGTCATATCGAACGCCACCACAAGCACGTCAGGTCGTTCGGCTGGATCATCGGCAACCGAGTCAAAACCAGCCTTCTCAAATTCAGCCACCATGCTTGGCGTACCTAATATGAACAAGCGACGCGCTCCAGGAAAATGCGTTTTAATATAGTCTATCGTAGCTACTGCCGAAGTATACATTTCTTCTTCGGTTGCTTCAATACCTAGATTCTCAAGTTTTTTCAAATAATCACCTATGCTCTTCGTAGGATTGTTGGTAAGGAACGAATATCCTATACCGTTATCAGAAAGAGCCTTCAAGAACTTCTTCGTATAAGGGAACAGCGTAGAACCCATATATATAGTTCCGTCCATATCTAGAGCTACATGCTTGATGCGGCGGCACGCCTCCATCAACTGCTCCTCGCTCATAGGCGACATATATTTATCAAATTCTGCCATATTCTTTTAGCCTTTTATTTCAAGTGAACGCTTGTAACCGTCACGTGGAGCTTGCCACATTGTCAAGAACACGACCGCACCCACCAGACCTACTACAATGAATGTGACGAATACCCAATCCCATCCGAAGTTATCAGCTATTAGACCGATACCGATTGCCGACAACGCTGAGCCTAAATATCCTAGCACTCCCGCAAGACCGTTGGCTGTAGCCGAAGCCTCTTTGGTAGCTTGGTTTGCCGATGCTATACCTATCAACGCTTGAGGTCCATAGATGAAGAATCCGCCCATTGCCAAGAAAGTGGTCGAGATTGCGATGTGAACGTGAGGTAGAAGCGCAAACGCTCCCAAGAACACAACCGCTCCCACCATACATATCAAGCACATGCGGTGAGCCTTACCCTTGAATATCTTATCGGTAGCCCAACCGGCTACGATTGTACCCACGATTGCGGTAATTTCAAATATTGCCACTACCCATGCGGCACTCTTTATGTTCATTCCACGATCCTCGGTCAAGAACTTAGGTCCCCAGTCAAGCACGCCCATACGCAACACGTATACGAACACATTAGCTATCGCTAAAGTCCACACCCAACGGTTTTTCCAAACCATGTGCTTCAAGAAAGCAGTTTGCGAAACTTTATCTTTACCCTCAGTTACGTCCTTACTGGTCTTTGTGTCAGGCAAGTCAGGCAAACCCACCGACTTAGGGTCATCCTTTAATCCGAAGAACAACCATATAGCACCTAGCACTGCCAGCCCAGCAGGCATCCAGAAGCACCATTTCCAAGCACCCACGTGTTGAGCATATTGCAACACCTTGTTAAGTCCTTCAGTTGTAGCCGGGTCTACATTCAAATTGGCTGCAATCGCAGCTATAACCTCAGGGTTGTTGCTCATATCAGTTCCTAGATGTCCCATCATATATCCGCACACAACCACCGCTAGCGATGCACCGATAGAGTGAGAAGTATTCCAAATTGACATCTTTGTTGCCAGTTCCGAAGGATGAATCCACTGCGGAAGCAAACGCGCGCATGGCGGATAGCCGAATCCTTGGAAGTACTGGTTAAGCACGATTGTCACACCCATAATCATAATGAGCATATTAACCAGTTGCGGTCCGTCTTGCACGCCTGTTATAGCATAGCTCAAGTCATACCCGAAGCCGAATGCCAGATTGGATGCGGCGCAGAGCAACAAGCCTAACGCCATGATAGCCTTAGAGCTGTATTTGTCAACGATAAAGCCATTGATAAACCGCGACAATCCGTACACGATAGAGCCAATGGCTATTACTATACCAAAACTAGTGTTTGAGATTCCATACTCTGCAGTCAAACCAGGCATTGCAATAGAGAAATTCTTCCTCACAAAATAGAAGATGGCATAACCTATCATCGACACGACAATAGTACGCATCTGCCATGATTTGAATTTCTTCACGGTTTCTGGGCTCATTGAGCCATAGATTGAATCCTTTCCCATGATAATAATACTTCAAGTTTATATATTATTCAGTTTTCTTGTTTCTTCCACATCAATAGCATCGGCTAGCACCGAAATAGGATTTTCCACGCTCTTAGATGTCGACATTTCTATCTGCCACTTACAGGTTTCGCAATCGGTAGCCACAAAATCCGCTCCCGACTCCTCTATCTGCTTGAACAATGGAGCACCTATGTTTTGCGAAGTTTCATAATTCTCTTTTTTGAAACCGTATGTACCTGCTATACCGCAACATTGAGAATCAAGTTCGACAAGTTCCACACCCGGAATCATCTTAAGCAACGAGATTGAATAAATCTTCCAACCCATCTTTTCCATGTGGCAAGCTGTCTGATAAGCCACACGCGCCTTATAATCCTTGCGGAATGCTATCTTCGCTCTACCTTTTTCAAGAAGCGTATAAATGAATCGGGTGGCAAGCGTTATGTTGTCACGCACATCGCCATTGTCGACATTCAACAAGTGCGGATATTCATCACGCATGGTGAATGTGCAAGTAGAAGATGTGGTAAGCACTGTCATTCCAGATTTCCTCATCGCTCCTACATTATTTACCGCCTGCTTTACAGCCTGCTTATAAAGCCCGTTTGCCACCAAAGCCACGCCGCAACATTTCTCTTTTTCCAAAAGATTGACACCATAACCTAAGGCATTCATCACTTTAACTAAATCCTTTCCCAACTTAGGGAAGTTATAGTTGACATAACAGCCGTGGAAATAGCTCACCTGCTTCTCATAAGAAGATTGAGAAGCTTTGGCATTACGCTTGAACCATGTTTCAAATTTCTGTCCCGAATACTTAGGGAACGAACGGCGATGATCTACAGCTATCACACTATCCATAATAGCTTTTACCGGCTTCATTCCCAATGTGAAATTAACCACTGGAGCAACAAGAGTCGCCATTGAGCCTACGAAATCGGTATTGGCTAGTATCATATCCCTGAACTTGACACTCTTAGGCCCATAATTCATGCGGGCACGCTGTATGATGTCGCCTATTTTCACACCCGAAGGACAAGCCACCTCGCAACGCTTGCAATTCAAGCACATCTTCAACGTTTCGTCAAAAAACGCCTTGTCTTTCAATCGTAAACGCTCTCCGTCAGGTCCTGCCTGCTTGGGTCCTGGATACACTGGATTTACCGATGACACAGGACAATAAACCGTACAAACAGTACATTTCAAGCACTGTTCAAAGTTATCTTTGCTTATACTATATTGTTCCTTTTTCATCGCTTCATCACTTAGTTATCAAATTTGCCACATGTAAGCCTGTGATTAATGACACACCGCCCATGCTGGCTTCCTTTATCTGATTGGCTCCGCTCAAAACAGAACCAGCTACATACAAATTCTCAACTGTTTTTCCGCCTTTGCTTGCGCGGAAACCGTTGTCGGTCGACACTCCGAAACGCATATAAGGCTGCGACTCGAAGAATTTCTCGTCATACCACTCGCTCCGATCTTGCAAAGTATTGACATCAAGACCAAATATAGGTTCGTATACGCCACTAGGTGCGGCAGCCAATCCCCTACTGAAGAAATTGCCAGTGGCAAGCACATAATTGTCGGCTATCAGTTTCTCATCCACTAGGTTCTTGGTATTCACCCATGCTAGCTTGCCGTTCTCTACATTTCCGCCAATTACGCTATCGCCTTGTAACACAACACCTCCTAATGATTGGAAATATTTACGCATCATAGTCTGGACACGCACACCTGGCACCGATGGAGGCAAAGTGGCAACCACCTTAACAGGATGTTTCAACATTCCGTAAAAACGGTTCATCATATCGTTGTCGTTCAAGCCGAAAACCGCAGGGAGCAACACGAAATCAAATCCGAAGCCCCTATCGTTCACCTCGAACGCTATATCTTCAAGACCTATAATATCTAATACTTTAGCAATGTTGGACGAACGCATCTCGCTTGCGTTCTCACGGCGTTTTCTAAGCTCCTGTGTCGTCACTTCAGCGACTTCGCACTTCGCCCCCAGCTTTTCCAACCCTGCCACGATAAATTTAACCGGCAAATCTAGATATCCGGTGATGTTCAACAGAAGCACTTTCGCACCTTTTAAAGAGTCATGTCCCTCTGCTGTGATATACTCTTCTATTGTAAGCCATGTTGGACGTAAGTTGCCGATTGGTGTCAAGCGATAATGATTTCTATCGGCACTTCCCGCCAATTTCACTCCTATACGGCTAAATAATTGAGGAACATCGCCCGAAAGTGCTTTTACCTGTTCTGCACCCACAAGGGCATAAGGATGTGTTGAAGGCAACGATTTAACCGCTTCTAGCGGATTCGCAATTTCCTTACCGTCCAAATAACCTAATAAGTCAAATGAGCCGCAAGAAAAGTGCAAGGCACTCTGACCGCTCGACACTACAGCACACTTCTTGCCTTTTTCGGCAAGGCTTATGCCGCATGCTAGCCCGCTCAATCCGCCTCCTATTATAATAGTATCAAACCTCATTGAACTCGTCAGTATTATTGTTATCCTTATTATTACTTAATCCGCACACGCCTTCATATATCCACGACATAAATTGAGCTTCATTCATGGTATCGCCCCAAGCAACAGGGAGCATTCCCTTCCAGCGTTCTTGTATGAAACCAGCCATATCGGCTTTTTCCTTATCAGCACAATTATGAGCTTTAGCCAGCAAACCAGCCGCACGGCACGCACATAATCCACCTTGACAAGTACCCATCCCCAGACGGGTTCGTCTACGCAAATTTAATAAATTATTTACATGTAGATACTCAATCGCATAATTGATTTCATCCACTGTCACACTTTCACATTCGCATACGAGCGAATTTCCATATCGGTCATTCGTTAACACATGCTCCGAATTCAACCCATGACGATATTGCACCGATTTATGCGCAACACTACCTCTATACTCCGTCTTGGAGTTGCCAGTAGAGCCGGGCAAGCATAATTCGGCAGTACGACACACTGCACCGGTCTTACCCAGTTTTCTGCAAGCCATATCGGTAGCCCACTCTGCCATTAAGCGATAAGTCATCAGTTTTCCGCCTGTTATTGTTATCAATCCGCTCAATCCGTCACGTTTCTCATGATCTAAGCACACGATACCGCGGCTTATGCTACGTCCCGACGGATCATTATCGGCAGCGACAAGAGGTCTTACTCCCGCATAGGCTCTTAAGATTCGGGTGGTCGCAAGCGATGGGGCAAGCATTTCGCCCTCACGCATAAGCACATCCACTTCCTCACGAGTGACACGCATGTTGTCGACTTCCTCGAATGGTACTCGGGTAGAAGTAGTTCCGATAACGCAAATGGTATCGCCTGGTACCAGAATATCGGCATCGGCTGGTTTACGGCAACGATTTATCACCATATTATTAATACGGTGTCCGTAAACGAGTAACGCGCCTTTAGCAGGGAACATCTTCACCGAGATGCCAGCCTTAGCAACTATGTCATGCCCCCATATTCCAGCAGCGTTTACAGTAATCAATCCATAGAATTTACAAGAGGTTTTAGCCTTGTGGTCAAACGCCTCCACACCGACCACCGAGCCGCCTTCGATTATCAAACTCGTCACCTCATGATATGTGAGCAGGTCTGCCCCATGATTCTTGGCATCTAGTGCATTCGCCATAGTCAAGCGGAATGGGTCGACAGCACCGTCTGGCACTCTGACCGCACCTATAAGCGACGGATTTACAGCAGGCTCTAGCCTCCTCGCCTCAGCGGGATCTATAATGTCTGCCCTAATGCCTGCGGCACGGCAAGACTCCACAAATTTCGCCTGATAAGCCAAGTCGTCCTCCGGCAAAGTGATAAACAAGCCATCTGTTTCTTCCACGCAATGGCTTGCGATCTTACGCAAAATCATGTTTTCTTCAATACATTCACGAGCCGATTCGCCATCGGTAACGGCATATCTGGCACCGCTATGCAACAAGCCATGGTTTCTTCCAGTTGCACCATTTGTAAGGTCGAACCGCTCAAGCAAGAGGGTCTTCAATCCACGCATAGCACAATCTCTAGCCGTACCGGCACCTGTAGCGCCACCGCCTATTATTATCACATCGTATTGTTTACACGCCGTTGCACCCATAGTTCAATGTATTTAGGAACAAACTGTTTTACTTTCTTAGTTTTCACGTTTTGCAATCCAAGCAAAAAAGAAGAAGCCGACTTTCATAAAACTTACGTTTCGTAACCTTTTCCTTTTTACTTTGAAACAAAGTTATAGTATTTATTTTTCACAAACAAATATTTTACCATATTTTTAACACCGCTCATGCATATTTTTCTTTTTTATCGAAAGCGGAGCATCCTTACATAAAACACCTAATTATATATAACTTATCTTAATAAATTACCATAATACCACAGATTTTCATTATTTTGCAAAAAATTAGGAACTGATAATATTCTATAAAAAACAACAATAGCACTAAAACAACATTCCCATGACCAAAGAGGAACGATATAACACCATCTTGAACCTTCTCGTGCAACACGACTCAATCCTAGTCACCGACCTAGCCGAGAAACTGAACGTTTCGTCGGTAACCATACGCAAAGACTTGACCGAGCTAGAAAAGGCTAAAAAACTTTATCGCAACCACGGTAAGGCAATCTTGATAAATCCCTACGCCGCCAACCGTTCGGTGAGCGAGAAAGAAAAATACCACATCGACGAGAAGCAGCTGATAGGATGCTACGGAGCTAACCTTATAGAGCCTAACGACTCGATAATCATAGCGTCAGGCACTACGGTACACGCCTTGGCAAGAAACATTCACGCCACATCTCCATTGACGGTGATAACAGCTTCCTTGAAAGTGTCGGAAATATTGTCATGTTCCGATTGCACCACCATAATACAACTGGGTGGCAGCCTACGCCACAGCAGCCTCTCGGTGGTGGGAAACAATGCCGAAGAATTTCTCGCAAACTTCGCATGCAGCAAACTGTTCATAGGCGTCGACGGCATCGACTTGGATTTCGGCATCACCACAACCGATATGATGGAGGCATCACTCAACCGAGTGATGATGAAAGCCGCCCAAAAAACCATAGTACTTGCCGACTCGTCAAAATTCGGCAGAAGGGGATTCAGCAAAATAGCCAACATGGAAGAAGTTGACCACATCATCACCGACAGCAACGTTTCACCAAGCATCGTGAAACGCATTGAAGAATTAGGCATACAACTCACGATAGCCGACGAAAATATCAAGTAACATCATTTTTTCGCACAACAGCATTATTTTTTTGATAATATATTTTGCAGTATCGAAAAAATGCGTAACTTTGCATTCGGATTTGCGCATGTGGCGTAATTGGTAGCCGCGCTAGACTTAGGATCTAGTGCCGAGAGGCGTGGGGGTTCGAGTCCCTTCATGCGCACACAGCGAAACAAGGGCTTTATCATCACGATAAAGCCCTTGTTGCATTACTCCGAAAAATGGCTCAGCGGATGCCCAATATTGGGTCAGCGGATATTTCTGGTTGTTAGATATGGCAAATCAAGAATAAATATTT
>CAZSHA010000072.1:0-9976 GCA_964606575.1 uncultured Muribaculaceae bacterium
TTGTATGCGTCGTTTGACACATCTTCAGTCTGCGCTTTTGCTTTCGCATACTCTTTAGCAACGCCCTCATAGTGGCTAGTCACAAAAGAGAAAGAAAGATAAAACGCACACACAAGAATCAGAGCAACAGTCAACACTTTGATAAATCCTTTACTTTGCATGTGTTGTTTTTGTTAGTTATTTTGTTATAAAATTTTTCTAGTATAGTTTACAGCTTGCAAATATACATTAAAATTTTCAAGTGAAAAAAATTAGTGCCTCTTTTCCGCCCTAAGCACCCACATTTTTTATTTAACACCGCCTAAATCAAGCCCAAATCATCATTTTTTAGTAACTTTGCCGACTATATTAGTTGTTATAATATTTATGAAACTGGAAAAGACTACATATATAATAGTTACAGCTCTGCTAATAGGGCTTTTATACTCTTGTGCCAGCATAGGTCGCCCCGAAGGCGGTCCTCGTGACGTTGACCCGCCTGTTTTCGTCAAGAGCAGCCCTGCCATAAACACTGTGAACTACAACAAGAAAAACATAGAGCTGGAATTTAACGAATACATCACGCTTAAAGACCAATCTACTAAAGTTGTGGTGTCGCCTATTCAGAATGAGAATCCCACAATCCGAGCTAACGGAAAGAAAATATCCATCGAGTTAAAGGATACACTGATTCCTAACACCACCTATTCCATAGATTTCAGCAACGCCATTCAAGACAACAACGAGGGCAATCCTATCGACGGCTTTTCTTTCGCTTTTTCCACAGGAGATCACATCGACACGCTGCAAATATCGGGCATTGTACTTAACGCGCGTGACCTAGAGCCGCTCAAAGACTATATAGTAGGCGTACACTCATGCCTTGACGACTCGGCTTTCACCAAATTGCCTTTCGACCGCATAGCGCGCACCAATGAGCTGGGACAATTCACCATACGCAACTTGAAGCCCGGGAAATACCACGTTTTCGCCTTAAACGATGTCGACCGCAACTATAAATTTGCGCGCAGCGAGGATTTGGCTTTTCTTGACGAGATAATTGTGCCTACTGTAACCGAAATCGAAACGATGGACACGGTTTTCACATCGCAAATGGTGACCGACACTATTTATGAAGCTAAACACAGCCTTTTCTTGCCTAACGACATATTGCTATCGGCATTCAACGAAGAATACAAGTCATTATATCTTGTGAACAACGAGCGTACCGAGCCTAGGCGTTTCTCAATCATATTCTCAGCCCATAGCGACACATTGCCTTCGCTGGAAGTGCTTTTGCCAGAGGGATTTGACAACACTAAGACTTGGTACAAGCTAGACAACTCACAGCACAACGACACCCTAAACTACTGGATTACCGACTCTATGCTGATCAAGGCTGATTCCATCAAAGTGAACATGCGATATTTGCACACCGATACACTCGACAACCGCACGTTCACCAACGACACCGTATATTTCAACCTCAAGAAAGCGAATAAGAAGAAAGACCAAGATAAAAAAGAAAAGAAGAAACGGAAAAAAGAGGAGAACGACTCCATAGATTCGATTCCGCAAATCGCGCTTCTAAAATTCACACCTAGCAGTGGCGGTATCGTCGATGTGTATGCTCCGATTCGTTTCCGAGCCGAAGAACCTATCGACTCTATCAACCAAACTATGGTACACTTGAAGCAAAAAGTAGACACCATCTGGAACGACCTAGGCAACATCGCATTGTTGCCCGACTCCGCTTTCGGATTGCTTGCCTACAAGGCTGACTATCCGTGGGAACCAGGCGGAAATTACTGTATCACAGTCGATTCGCTTGCTCTCACTGGCATCTATGGATTACACAACGAACCTATCAAGCACGAATTTAAAGTGAAAGCACTAGATGAATATTCCAACCTATTCTTCAACATCAACCTAAACGATAGCGCTTTTATCGAACTTCTGGATAGCGGGGACAAAGTGGTAAGAACCGCACCTGTCAAAAACGGAAGTGCCGAAATATTCAACATCAACCCCGGCGAATATTATGCGAGGGTGGTTATAGATGCCAACGCTAACGGCAAATGGGACACAGGCAATTACTCCGAGCATCGACAGCCCGAAGAAGTATACTACTTCCCAAAGAAACTGAATCTACGGAAAAATTGGGACGTAGAGCAAAGTTGGAACATATACGAGCTGCCTCTCGACTCGCAAAAGCCTTACGCTATAAAGAAGAACAAGCCTACCGATAAGCGTAACAAGCAAGAGCAAAACGAGGAAGACGAGGAGGAAGAAGACGAGTTTGGCACTAACTACGGCAACAGTTTCTATACTGGCAACAAATACGATGATGCACAACGGAACTTAGGTACGCCAAGCCGCCTAAACAAGTAATCTACCCACATCAACAGAACATAAAGCACAGAAAGCGTGTTTTTAGTAACAGAAACTTTGTATCACTCATAATCACGTTTTATGAAGAATGCAAGCATTGACTATGGGCATGAGCCTATCGGGAAACTTTTCAGCAAGTTGTTTTTCCCCACCGTGGCAGGCATGATGTTCTCGGTTTTGCTCATCATCACCGATGGCATTTTTGTGGGGCATGGATTAGGCAGCGACGCGCTCGCCGCGGTCAACATCGTAGCTCCCGCATGGACATTCGCAACAGGCATAGCCCTCATGTTCGGCATGGGAGGCTCAATCATAGCATCTATAAGCCTATCGCAAGGCGAAGAAGACAAAGCCCGCTTTTACATGTCGGCTTCTCTTATCATCTCCACATTGTTCTTGCTGGCGTGTTCTATCGTAATACTCATATTTCCCTACACCTCGCTGAAACTGCTAGGATGCTCCGAAGAGCTGATGCCGCTTGCTCGGCTTTACCTGCTCGGTTTCATCCCATTTTCGGCAAGCAACGCATTTCTAGTATCAAGCAGTTTCTTCGTAAGGCTCGACGGAGCGCCCAAATATGCTATGTCGGCTTCGATAGTAGCAGCCGTCATCAACGTCATCCTAGACTATCTTTTCATCTTTCCGTTGCAATACGGCATCATGGGAGCTGCAATAGCCACAAGCATAGGTTCGCTAGTAGGAGCATTGATGACTGCCGCCTACCTAACACGCAAGTGCCATAAGCTGCACTTCAGCAACATATCATTTGCCGCATCAAGAATCAAAATAAGCCATGCCTTGAAGCGTATATGCACGTTAGGATTTCCGTCATTCTTGGGCGAGTTGGCACTCAGTTTCATGATGCTCATAGGCAACATTGTGTTTATGAATTATCTAGGAACCGATGGTGTGGCGGCATTCAGCATAGCCTGCTACTTCTTCCCTATCATCTTTATGGCAGATAGCGCTATAGCTCAATCGGCACAGCCTATCATAAGTTACAACCACGGAATCAACAACCAATCCCGAATCTCGTCAGCCACACGTTTGGCATTGACATCAGCCATAGTGTGTAGCCTCGTCATCTTCGTTGCCACACTGTTTTTCAGCCACGGCATAGCCTCCTTGTTCGTCAGTGCCGATTCTCCAGCGCATGCCATTGCCACAAGCGGATTCCCACTATATGCAATCTGTTTCGTGCCGTGTGCTATCAACATTATATCCGTTGTATACTTCCAAAGCGTGGAACGCAGCAACATAGCCATGCTCATAACGCTTATGCGCGGCTTCATTTTCCTAGGCTTAGCATTTTGGCTTATGCCTATACTTTTCGGCATAAAAGGAATTTGGTTGTCAGTGCCAATGGGCGAGATAATCACATGTGTTATAACCGTAATTCTCGCCTTCATCCTAAAAAAGCCACACCACACAAACACTTGATTGACGGCACGGGACAAATCCGCCCATCATGAGTTATATTCGCCCGATACCACAAAAACACAACATAGCAAGCACAGCATCTGCAAGCAGGCTATTCCGCACTGCATCGCATCATGTTGCCTCGTGTTTGGAAACTTTGCCATAGCAGTTTGGGATTATTCCAAGATAGCCGAGCCTACGGTAGCACCTACGCTAGGCGATTGAGTGCGGCGAACTTTCTTTCCGTAAGAGAACGAATAAGAAACCGAGATGGAGAATGCCCTATGATAATCGCCCGACAAGGATTGCGAGCAATAACGGTAGTTATCGGCAAGCAACCTCCGCTCTCTGCCTTTCCAATCGGAGTTGAACAGGTTGGTCGCCCTTAGCGACACGTTAAGGTTCTCGCTGCCCCAGCCTATGCTGACCGAATAGAACTGAGGTATGTCGGAAATAGTATTCTCGTCAATGGCAGTCTTCTTCGACTCGTATGCCGCTTGGGCATAGAAGTTGTTGAGCGTGTACGATACTTGGGCGTTAGCTTTCACCGTGTTGTCGCTGTAAGCCTGCCGACCGTGACGGCTCACGCTCTCGCCCGACAATCCCACACGCAACGACAACGTGTTGTTAAGCAACCGCAACGAGGCGGTGCCTCCGTAGCTGCAACTGTTGAGGAATCCGCTGTTTACGGTGTTCCTCACCATTACCGGCGTAGGCGAGCTTTCTAGCGGCTGGTATACGTAGGTCACTGGTGACGATAGCCTGTAGACACGGCAGAACAGCGAAGCCGACAGCTTGTTAGACGGCAACCACTCATAAAACACGTTCACGGCATTGAACCTGTAGGCTTTCAGATCGGGGTTGCCTTGTATCGCATCTATAAGGTTCTGCATCTGCATATTAGTTCCTTGCTGGCTTAGCGGCACTGTCCAATACGACATTTCCGACGATGCAGTCAGCTTGTTCTTGTCGTTAAAGACATATCCGCCCGAAATGAAGTACTTAGGATGCACCTCGTTTTTGCTTTCCTTGTTGATTGACGTGCGGTTGTAATATAGCCCCGCTCCGCCTTGCATCCACGCCTTGTCGGATTGGATATTGACCGACAGCCTTCCGCCGCCGTAGTAATATCTGGTGTCTACTGTGGCAGGCGTAGTGCCGCTGTATTCAATATCGTTGCCTTGACCACCTCCGCCCAGCGACAGCGAGATTGAGTTGCGGTTGATGCTCTTATGCACGGTAGCCGACGCGTCGAAGCTCCAAGCCTTCTCATCCACGCTGTTGATCACCTGCTCGCTTCCCGAAGTGTAGGCGTAATCCTGCGTATATTTGCCGTATGAAGCCGACGGCTCAACCACCAGCGACATGTTTTTGGGCAAATACCACTGGTAGTTGCCTCTCCACACCGGTGTTAGCGATGTGCGGTCGGTGCGTGTGCTTGCCGCCTCTTTTCCGTACACCGCCGGTGAGAATGCCGTTTCGTTCAGCTGGTAGCCGTCAGGGCGTTTGCTCCCGCTAAGCCCCACGGTGTTCGATATCACCGCCTTGTTAGCCTGATACACAGCCCTTAGGGCTGCAAAGGCGGTACGTTGCTTCGACCCGCTTTCAATCGTAGACACCGTTCGGTCTATCTGCTGGTCGGGGAAAAGGTACTCGGCGATAGAGTTCTCTCCGTTATGGTCGCTGTTGATATAGGTGAACCCACCGTTTATGTCGTAGGTCATCTTCTTGTAGGTCATCTTGGATGCCGCTCCATAAGAGCCAGCATCGTTGATGAATCTCTGGAGCCCGTTAACCTTGGTGTAGCCGCCGTACTCGTACTTCACCATGATGAAGTTAACCACGTGCTTCGCCCCTCCGAACCTTGGGTCTTTCGGAAAATCCAGCACCTCCACCCGCAACACGTCCATAGTGCGGATGTTAGCCAAGTCGTTCTCGGTGGCAGGCAGATAGTCGATAAATGTGGCAACGCCCTCGCCTGCAGATGTCGATATAGTGTTGTCGCTGGGCGACACGTAAATCTGCGGGATAGCCATCTGTTGAAGCAACGCCGTTCCGCTGCCCGATGCTTTCTTGTCCCTCTTGGTAGGGATATATACGGTTTTATCCTTAGTCGTATACTGGTTTTTGGCTGTCACCACGATTTCATTCAGCTCTTTCGACTTCATTTCCGTAGAGTCGTTATTGTCGGGGCGAATCGACGAGTTGCCGGAAAACGCCGCCAAAACCATAAATGACAAACTTAAATATATCCTCATTTTCATAAATATGTTTTAGATTGATTAAACAATTGGCATTAAGGAACTATTGTGTTGTTCTTCTGCACCTTTTTCTATCTTCTGTATCTTTCGTCCGAACTCAAACGTGTATGATACCGTCAAACTGCAATAATTGCTGGAAACACGGTTATACGATTCCATATATTTTGAATATGCGGTGGTGTCTTGCGATGCTATGCTTGCAAAAGATTTAATATTGCCAGCCAGCGCTACACTTATTAATATTGATACATACAGCTTTTTCATATTATATCGCATGTTTTGTAATTTCGCCATATCTATTTCTTACTATATCCGCACTAAGCTATCAACGTGTTTGAAACAATCTCTCATGAGCGTGTTATACTACTAATGTTACTATATAGACGTAATAGGTCGGTATTTTGTGGCACTCACCTCAAAGAAATCTGTAACAAACATAATAAGGGGCTTAGTATTTTAAAGCTAGCCCCTTGTTGCATCTTATTTCAACTTCTTGAAACCGAAAGTCCACGACAAAGTGAAAAATCCGTGGCGATTTGCCTTTTCTTGGAATTTATATCCAGTAGCAACCCTAAAGTTACGTCCTATTTGCAATCCTGCACGAGGCATGAATGCTAGCGATTTTTTGCCGTCATCACCCATGTATATGCCTCCACCCATATACTCATAATCAGCAGGCACGTCAACAGAGGCGACTCCTAGCCCTGCCCCAGCAAAAAAAGTGAAATAACGGCTCAATGGCTTGTTCCAATCGGCAACAACCATCACATTGGTCGACTTATAATCGTGGTTAGCTCCTGTATCTCGCTCCCTTTCAAATATTGTAGCACTTACATAAGCCCCTAAATCGATTTTCTTATTCAACCTATATCGAAACTCTGCGAAAACCATCCCGCCAGTCTTTTGATTCGGAAGCGTTTCCATTTTTGCCACTGCACCAGTACAACCAACCCCCAGCTCAAAATTCCAACGGTAAAACGTGCCAGTATCTTTGCTGAAACAAGGAATAGCAAAGCATACTATAAATAATAGTGTCAAAAACTTTTTCATAACATTTATTCTTTAACTAAAGTCATTCCGCCCCATTTAGAGCCTAAACAAGCAGCGGCTTGAACACGACCTTTAACTACTTTTGGTGCATTTAAATCTGTTCCTACAACACTTGTAATAGCATCTTTCCATGCACTTGACAAATTTATTCAAGATATTTTGAATAATCACAAAATTTTCGTTGACAAAGTGTTGTCAAAACGCACTTAAAACACTCATAAACAAAGTATTATCTTATCAAATTCCGTTGTTTGTCCTTTATAGGGAAACAAGTAGCGGAATTTTCGTTTCTATAGCGGCTAATAAAGCGTGCAGGGCTTGTAGACCGTAATAACCTCCGCCGTTTCGGGATTTATGTCCATAAATCCTTTAGGGAACACGAGGCTGTCATATTCGCTATAACTCTGGCTCACAATAACGGTACTCTTATTGTAGCCAAGTATTTTATAAGATTCAGAATCAGCACGGTTGGTGTGGATGTCGTGAATGTTCACAATCAGGGTCTTGTTCGTCAACGTATATGTGAAAACAGCCCCATTATTATCGACAACGCCTGTCGAGTCCGTTTCAAAGACGATACACTGAGGTAGATTGGCGAAATATACATTTTTTTCATAGTAAAACTGCTGTATTTTACCGTTGTGATATATGAAAGGAGTTAAAAATCTGCCGTCACTGCTCCATTTCTGTGTCTTTAGCACACCCAAGATGTCCTCGTCGGTGAAATCGGTAAATGCAGTTATAGCGGTGTCGCCTAATAGAATCACCCCGTTCCCAACAAGTTCAGTGCTGAATATTTTAGGGTAAGACGGTTCATCTTCGTTGCCGCATGATATTAATGCTATCATGGCAACAGCACAAGCTATAAATAATTTCTTGGTCATCATAATTATAATTCTTTTTATATTAAACGTGGTAACTTTGCGTATATTTGAAACTATATAACATTTTATACACTGTGTCATAAGTATTATTTCCAACAGCCCAGCTAGGAGAAAGCGTCCTTATCACCTGATCAGAATAGTGTTATTGAACCACGTATGCAAGAGTATCTCCGTTCTCAATCACAGGAGTAAGGCTATTAACTATTTCACCTTTCCGAGCAATATTAATATACTTACACACCATTTCTGGAGTTACAGTGAAACTCCCTACTGATGCTGTTTCTCCTGAACGTGACAGCGCCATTTCAATTTCTTGCATAGGATCTTCTGCTATTACATTGTTATCAGAGCAAGCTACTAGCAACCCTGTTAATGTCGCTATGCCTAATAAGGCACTGTGAAAAAATTTTTTCATTAAATAAATGCGTTAACAGATGTTAGTTTTATATTTAAAAGGTATTTAAATCTATGTTCTGCTTTGATTTCTCAAATGTTAGTCCTTAAAATAGTGGTCGACACATACGTAAGTGCGAATCTCCCCTTTTTTCTTACCAGCATTTTTGAGGACAAGCTTATTCTTGGTGAGCTCTATTATTTCAAAAGTCTCTAGGAAGAACTTGTCGGTGTTCCTTATGTTGCCGTTTTCTATTATGTAACGTCCGTTCTTGCTCTTTCCCACCTTGCTGAAATCGAATTTCTTGTCAACCTTGTCAGATAGGTAGTATTCCCGCTCGCCGTAGATTCGGTTGTTGTTCTTGTCTAGCATAGCAATCACCCATTTAAACTCATCATAGGTTTCATACTCATGCTCTTTTATATACCCTGTCTTTTGCACCTGCAATCGCCAATTCTTCCCAACCAGCATATCCATAACGCTTGATTCGGCGACGACGGAACTGTCTTGGTGGCATATCGAGTCAATCTGCGCTTTGAAAGGAGAATCCGTAACGTTCACGTATGTGATAGGCTTCCTACCTTTCCTAGTAGATTCCTTTATCACGAGTTTGTCTTCGGTGAGTTCCAATATCTCGTAGACATTAAGGAAGAAGCGTGAAGTCCCCCTAAAGTTGTTTAGCTCAATGATGTATTTGCCGTTATCGGCTTTACCCACCTTGCTGAAATCGAATACGCTTTCTATCTCGTTTGAAAGATAGAAATCACGGTTTGCCGTGATGCGTTCTTTTTTGTCGCCTATGAATGATATTATTGACTGTTCACGATTAAAACAGTTAAAATCTTTCTGCCTGACATAACCGTTTGGCATCTGCATGTGCCAAGCCTTGCCAATCAACAAGTCCATTGTAGAACTTCTTGCCGCACTGTCTATCACGATGCCGGCTGTATCGCTGTTTTGTGCCAAAACCGGACTAGCACTTGCAAAAAGGATGACAAATCCTAAAATAAATTTTCTCATCATAACGAATTTAATTCTAATTTAACACCTGTAAATACAATATTATAATTTAGTTGACCAACGAAATACGGTTCATACACTACGTATGCTTGACCATCTAATGGATCTAGATAAATTAAATCACCATCTATTTGATAACCGATAATTAGAACATTGTGGTTATAATTAAAAAGGGTGGTTTCCGTTGGAAAATCTGTCATACAAACTTTTCCGTCGTCTATCTTACCATATCCCATAGAAGGGTAGCATCAGTGTCGTATGCTGCCACGCTTCTAGATGCATTGCCGTCAGTCCTTTGATTGGTAGGGAAAGACACATTTCCGCTTTCCATAACAATCCTTTTTGCAAGTTTCACCATTTCACTATCGCTAGCAAGTGATTGATTGCCATCATCAAAGCTATGAGTGTCGGAACAAGCAAAAAGCAACCCAGCTAATGCAGTTAAGCCTAAAAGGGCGATGCTAAAAGTAAAGATAAAATTATAATATTTTTCTTCATTATTTTATAAATTTCAAATTATATATTTTATCATTAGTGTCCCATAAAAATTAGGGACTGGCTAAACATTAAATAAATTA
>CAZSHA010000073.1:0-9969 GCA_964606575.1 uncultured Muribaculaceae bacterium
GAAAGTGGGTAACGCCACTTTCAATGTTCAGTTTAACCCAGGACGTATTGTGTCAAGTGCCGCTAAGGTAGATGCAAAGTCATTGAAGGAGCGTAAATGTTTCTTGTGTGAGGCTAACCGCCCTGCAGTGCAAGAGGGCTTGACATGGGGCAATTATACGGTATTGATAAATCCGTTCCCTATATTTCCTCGCCACTTGACTATACCTTGCAACGATCATACTGATCAACGTATAGAAGGACGTATCGGAGATATGATGTCGCTAGCGGCAGCACTTCCTGAATATATATTGTTCTATAATGGTCCTAAGTGTGGTGCTTCAGCACCTGATCACATGCACTTCCAAGCTGGAAACAAAGGCTTTATGACTTTTGATGCCGATTTAGCAAATGGTGATAAGGAACTAGTGAAATCTATCGATGGTGCTAAATTGGAATATGTGAAAGGTCTAGGCCGTGTGGCTTTGGTGATTGAGGCTGAGAAGAAAGAAGCCGGCGAGAAACTGTTCAATGAGGTATATGCCGAGCTTCCTCAAAAAGAGGATGAAACAGAACCTATGCTAAACATCTTGTGCTGGGCTGACGGAGAAAAGATACTTATTGCAGTATTCCCAAGAAAGCAACATCGTCCTACGTGTTATTCAGCCGAGGGTGACGATAATATCTTGATTTCTCCTGCTTCTGTTGATATGGGTGGTGTGTTCATCACTCCGCTTGAGAAGGATTTTGCGAAACTTACTTCTGAACATGTGCAGATGATACTTGATGAAGTATGTTTCAGTGAATCTGATGCTGAAAAATTGATTAACAAGATAAAAGGATAAAATGTTATGAGTAATGTCCCTCAAGTAAAAGTAGGTATCATGCATGAGCCTAATGTTGACTTCGTTTTACAAGGCAACTATAAGGTGAATGGAACTGATGTTACAGGAACTCAATCGGCAACGCTTGTCGACGGAAAAGTGTGTTGGAATGGAACAATGTATGATGAATTGCTTTTTGAGCCGATCAATGTTGAAACTGATTCATTTGAATTGGTTGGAGTGACAATTGGGGTGAATTTTCACTGGGAACGTAAGGAGAACCAGTCGTTCCGTGGTGCTTTACGCCTCATTGTAGAGCATGGCGCCATTTGCCCTGTCAACATCTTGTCGGTAGAAGAATACTTGTTGAGTGTGATTTCTAGTGAAATGAGCGCGACAGCCTCTTTAGAGTTGTTGAAAGCTCATGCAGTCATATCTCGTAGCTGGTTGTTGGCTCAAATGGATAAGAGCAAACGTTTAGCTGAAACCGAAGAGAAATATTGTGCTTGCACTCAGACTGAGGATGAACTTGTTCGTTGGTACGACCGTGAAGACCATTTGAATTTTGATGTTTGTGCCGACGACCATTGCCAACGTTATCAGGGTATAACTCGTTCGTCTACACAGACGGTGCGTGATGCTATCAAGGCTACTTGGGGCGAAGTGTTGACTTATGGCGGTCAATTGTGCGATGCCCGCTTCTCCAAGAGTTGCGGCGGAGTGTATGAGGAATTTGAAAATTGTTGGGAACCTAAGCATTATGACTATCTAGTAGGTCGTCGTGATGGTGCTGATGAGATGGATTTTCCTGATTTGACAGTTGAGGAAAATGCTCGTGAGTGGATTCTTAACGCTCCAGAGGCTTATTGTAATACCAACGATAAGAAAATCCTTTCTCAAGTATTGAACAATTATGATCAAGAAACCACCGATTTCTATCGTTGGAAAGTGGAATATACGCAAGAAGAATTGTCGAAATTGATTAAAGAACGTTCTGGCGTAGACTATGGCACAATACTAGATCTAGTTCCAGTAGCTCGTGGCACTTCGGCACGCTTGTATAAGTTGAAAATTGTGGGTGACAAGAAGGTGCAAACTATAGGTAAGGAATTGGAAATACGCCGTACACTTTCTTCTTCTCATTTGTATAGCTCTGCGTTTGTAGTGGAGAAACAAGATGTTGATGCTGCTGGCGTACCGCAAAAGTTCGTTTTGCATGGTGCTGGTTGGGGACATGGCGTAGGCTTGTGCCAAATTGGGGCTGCCGTTATGGGCGAAAAGGGATATAACTACAAAGAAATCCTTCTACATTATTTTATTAACGCATCAATTGATAAATTATATTAACAAATAAAAAATATGGGAAACGTAAAATATAGAAATCCTTGGGCTTGGGTTCCTTCATTATATTTCGCACAGGGTATACCTTACTTCCTTGTAAATAATATTTCTGTGATGATGTTCGCCAAGATGGGCGTACCAAATGGTGACATGGCATTTTTCACAAGCCTTTTGTATCTACCTTGGATGATTAAACCATTCTGGAGTCCATTCGTAGATGTGATGAAAACTAAGAGATGGTGGACTGTGACTATGCAGGTTATAATGTCAATCGCATTTGTATTGCTTGTTTTGACGTTGCCTACTCCTAGCTTGGAGCAGATCCAAAGCGGTACAACACCTATGAGTATGTTTATGATAACCTTGATTCTATTCATAATCACAGCATTCGCATCGGCTACTCATGATATTGCTGCCGATGGATTCTATATGCTAGGCTTAAATCAAGGAACGCAGGCAGAGTTCGTTGGAATCCGTTCTACATTCTATCGCTTATCGAACATCTTTGGTCAAGGAGTGCTAGTGTCTATTGCAGGATGGATTGAATTGGAATACGATAACGTTCCTTTGTCATGGCAGATAACATTGATTGTTGCAACGGTGGTTTTTGCCTTGTTGACAATTTATCACATCTTTATTATACCAAAACCAGATGCCGATCGTCCAACGATAGAAGGTAAGGTGAGTGCTCGTGCTATCTTCTCTGAATTTGGTCGCTCTTTCAAAACCTATTTTATGAAGAAAGGCGTATGGTTGGCAATCATCTTTATGTTGCTTTATCGCTTGCCTGAAGCATTCTTGTTGAAACTTTGCATGCCGTTCTTGGTTGCGACTAAAGAGGTTGGTGGTTTGGGAATGACTACTGCAAGTGTGGGTGTAGCATACGGAACTATAGGTACATTATTCTTGACTATAGGTGGTATTCTTGGTGGTATATTCGCATCACGATTAGGTTTGAAAAAATCGTTGTGGGTTATGGCTGCATGTATGACATTACCATGTATCACATTTGTGTACCTTGCTGCTTTCCAACCAGATAATTTCGTCGTAATCTCAACAGCAATAGCTATCGAACAATTTGGTTACGGATTTGGTTTCACTGCATACATGCTTTATATGATGTACTTCTCTGACGGCGAGTTTAAGACATCGCATTACGCTATATGTACAGCGTTCATGGCTGCAAGTATGTTGATTCCTGGTATGTTCGCTGGTTATATCCAAGAGGCTATAGGTTATGTAAATTTCTTCTGGATGGTAATGGCTTGCTGTATTGCAACATTGTTGGTTACTTATTTTGTTGACAGAAAAGTTGATCCTACTTACGGAAAGAAGTAAAACAAATAAATAGCAAGAAATGAGAAAATTATCAATAATATTATCAATGGTTTGTCTTGTGTCGCTATTTTCGGCGGCACAAGTGAAACCAGGTGTTGAGGTGCTTCGTGACGGTGGCTTTTCCCAACTGAGAGGGAAGCGCGTGGGTTTGATAACCAATCCTAGTGGTGTGGATAATAGTCTGAAATCCACAATAGACATCCTTTCAGAAGCAAAAGACGTGAAACTTGCTGCGTTATATAGCCCAGAGCATGGCGTGCGCGGTGATGTGTATGCGGGTGCTAAGGTCGATACTTACGTTGATTCAAAGACTGGTGTTAAAGTGTATTCTTTGTATGGCAAGAATAAGAAGCCTTCAAAAGAGATGCTTAACGATATAGATGTGCTTGTCTATGATATTCAAGACAATGGTTGCCGTTCATTTACGTTTATCAGTACAATGGGCTTGTGCATGGAGGCTTGTGCTGAGAATGGAAAAGAGTTTATGGTACTTGACCGTCCTAATCCGCTATCAGGCTTGAAGGTGGAAGGATGCTTGGTTGAGGATGGCTTCTATTCTTTGGTTAGCCAATTCCCTATACCTTATTTATACGGATTGACATGTGGTGAATTAGCTTTAATGTTAAACGATGGCATGTTGAAGAACGGCGCAAAGACAAAATTGACAGTCGTTCCTATGGAAGGGTGGCATCGTTATATGACATTCGACCAGACTGGAATGCCTTGGATTCTACCTTCTCCACATCAACCATACCCACAATCGGCTGTATATTATCCGGCTACTGGTATCATAGGGGAGTTGTATAATATTTCAATTGGTGTGGGATATACAATGCCATTCCAACTTATCTGTGCTTCTTGGATTGAGGCTGATAAGTTCTGCGACCGCTTGAACGCATTGAATCTGAAAGGAATCAAGTTCCGTCCAATTCATATCAAACCATTTTATAGCCAAAGCAAAGGCGAAAACATTCAAGGTGTACAGTTGTACATTACAGACGTACTAGATGCCGATTTGACAATGGTTCAATTCCATGCAATGGAGATTCTAGCCGAAATGTATCCTGATAAACGTCTTCTAGACGAGAACGGTGAGGGTACTTTGGGTAATCGTTGGAACATGTTCGACAAGGTGTGTGGTACAAATAAGATACGTTTAGAGTTCTCTAAAAACTATAAAGTAGCCGACATCATTGATTATTGGAACAAGGATGTCAATGCGTTTAAAGAAAAATCAAAAAAATACTACCTTTATAATTAATAAAAGGGGAAGTAGTACCGATGACAAAGGAAGAAAAATATAAGGCTTATCTTAGCGAGGTTAGGCAGTTTATTCCTAATAATCGCATTTATACAGACGATTTGCATCGTTTAGCTTGGGGTACTGACGCTGGTTTTTACCGTGAGATTCCCGAAATCGTAATACGTTCGGCAAATGAGGAGGAGGTATCTCGTCTTCTGAAGTTGTCCGATAAGTATGAGTTGCCAGTTACATTCCGTGCAGCCGGCACTAGTCTGTCGGGACAGTCAATTACTAATTCTATCTTGATAGTTGCAGGTAAGAATTGGGAGGCCTATGAAATCTTGGAAGACGGTGCTAAAATAGTGTTGCAACCAGGAATTGTAGGTAATAAGGTGAATGAGATATTGAAACCCTATGGCAAGATTTTCTCACCCGACCCAGCCTCGAAGAACTCGGCTATGGTTGGAGGTATTGTGATGAATAATGCCTCGGGTATGAATTGCGGAACACATGCCAATAGTGACCGTGTGTTGCTTTCGGCTCGCCTTGTTCTTGCCGATGGAACGGTACTTGATACTGGTGATGAGTCGAGCAAAAAGGCTTTTGCCGTATCACATCCCGATTTTATTAAGAAAATTGAAGAGTTGCGTGACCGTGTAAATGCCGATGAGGATTTGGTGAAACGCATCAAGCACAAGTATGCCATTAAGAATGTTACAGGATTGAATATATTACCGTTTGTGATATTTACCGATCCGTTTGACATAATTACTCACTTGCTTGTGGGTTCTGAAGGCACATTGGCGTTTGGTAGTCAGTTCACAATGAATTCAGGTCATTTATATAAGCATTCGGCTAGTGCAATGCTTTACTTCAAGAGTTTGCGTGAGGCTAGCGAGGCGGTTGTGGCTATGCGTCAAGGTCCTATCCATAGTGCCGAGATGTTAGATAAGAAATCTTTATCGTCGGTAAATGATACTACTGGAGAGGGATTGACAGCAGTCTTGACTGAAACCAAGGCTGATACTAAGGAGGAACTTGAGGCTAATATAGCTGAATTGACACGCTTGTTAGAGCCGTTTGATTTGGCGGTGCCTGCAAGATTTACGGATGACCCTGCGGAATATTCTAAGTATTGGGCAATCCGTTCAGGTATATTCCCTAGTGTGGGTGGTACACGACCGTTAGGAACTACAGTTATTATTGAGGATGTGGCATTCCACATAGAGGATTTGCCAAACGCTACAGTAGATCTTGCTGAAATGCTAGAAAAGCATGGCTATGAGGATTCTTGTATTTATGGTCATGCTCTAGAAGGCAACTATCACTTCATCATCGCTCAACGTTTCGACAGCGAGGAAGAAATAGCCAAGTATAAGAATTTGATGCTGGAGGTGGAGCGCCTAGTTGTTGATAAATACGACGGCTCATTGAAGGCTGAGCATGGAACGGGAAAGAATATGGCTCCGTTTGTGGTACATGAATGGGGTGAAAAGGCATTTACCGTGATGCGTGAGGTGAAACAATTGTTTGACCCTAAAAATATTCTTAATCCTGGCGTGATTTTCAACGATGACCCGGAATGTTATATAAAGGGGCTTAAACCTATGCCTATTACAAATGAGCGAGTGAATAAGTGTATAGAATGTGGCTTCTGTGAGGTGAATTGTGTGACTTGTGGTTTCTCTTTGTCGTCACGTCAGCGTATAGTTATTCAGCGTGAACTTTCACGTCTGCGTGCTACTGGCGAGGATAACGAGCGTTTGAAGCGTCTAGAAGAACAATTCAAATATAGCGGTAACGAAACTTGTGCTGGTGACGGATTGTGTAGCACATCATGTCCTATGAAGATTAACGTTGGCGAGATGATTCACGATTTGCGTGAAGAAGCATTGCCAAAGGGCAGCCTAGGCTATAAGGTAGGTGAGTTTGCCGCCGATCATCTTCAGGGTGTGAAGAATGTGTTGCGACCTGTACTTAGTGCGGCTTCGGTTGCTCAGAGCGTTATAGGAGATAAGGGCGTGAAGGCTGTTGGTAATGTTTTGCATAAGGCTGGTATACCTTTGTGGACCCCTGCGATGCCTACAGGTCACTACTCATGTCCTGCAACCAATATTCCTAGTGAAAAAAAGGTGGTTTACTTCCCAAGCTGTCTAAATCAAACTATGGGTCACTCTCATGTTGACCATGAGAAAAAAGATTTGGTGAACAAGATGGTTGAATTCCTAGAGAAGGTTGGCTATGAGGTTATATATCCAGAGGGAATGCAGAATTTGTGTTGCGGTATGATATGGGAAAGTAAGGGAATGCCAGATATTGCCGACCGTAAGACTCATGAGCTAGAAGATGCTCTATGGAAGGCTTCCGAACAAGGTAAATATCCTGTGTTGTGTGACCAAAGCCCATGTTTGCACCGTATGCGCAACCACATAACGAAGATGCACCTTTATGAGCCTGTTGAGTTTATTTTAGACGTGGTGTCGCCTACGTTGGAATTTACTCCGATAGATGAACCTGTAACGGTGCATGTAACATGTACTATGCGTCACATGGGACTTGCCGATAAGGTGATAAAACTTGCTAAGATGTGTTCACGCAATGTGATTGTTCCTGACGGTGTGGGGTGTTGTGGCTTTGCTGGCGACAAGGGCTTCACTCATCCTGAAATGAACAAATATGCGTTACGCAAGCTCCGTCCTCAATTGGAAAAAGCAGGAGTTAAGCGTGGCTTCTCAAATAGCCGCACATGCGAGATAGGTTTGACTACCAATTCGGGTGTGCCTTACCAATCAATCGTTTACTTGGTTGATGAATGTGCTAAATTGAAAAAATAAGAAACAAATATAAAGTGATTTAAACATGACACAACAAAAAAAGTCAAGTAGATTGCTATCGCTTGATATATTGCGGGGAATCACGATTGCTGGAATGTTGCTAGTTAACAATCCTGGATCATGGGGCGCGTTATATGCACCTCTTGGTCATGCCGATTGGAATGGCTTGACTCCTACCGATTTGGTATTCCCATTCTTTATGTTCATCATGGGCGTGTCTATTTTCATGTCTATGAGAAAATTTGAGTTTAAATTGACTGGTGCTGTATGTTGGAAAATCATACGTCGCACGGTAGTGATATTTGCTATTGGTTTGGCTTTAGCTTGGTTCGGTTATTTCTGTCGTTCGTTGGCTGCTGGTAAGCCATTCTTGCAAGCAATCAACAACCTTGAAACCATGCGTATACTAGGAGTGATGCCACGTCTTGCGTTATGCTACTGTGCTGCTGCATTCGTGGTTTGCACTGTTAAGTTCTGTCGCATACCTTGGATTGCTGCTGCATTGTTGGTAGTTTATTCAATCTTGTTGGTGGTTGGACATGGCTATGAGATAAGCGAGGACAACATCATCTATAAGTTGGATAACTCAATTTTGGGAAGCAACCACATGTATCACGGTCTATCAGTATGGAAAGTGCTAGAGAACTCAGCGTTTGACCCTGAAGGCCTAATAAGTACAATACCGGCTATAGCCCATGTCTTGATTGGAGTGTTGTGTGGTCGTATGATAATGTCGGTTAAGGATAACAACGAGCGTGTAAAGAATCTATTTATCATTGGCAGTATCTTGATGATGGTAGGATGGCTTTTGAGCTACGGTCTACCTATCAACAAGAATATCTGGTCGCCTACGTTCGTTTTGGTTTCTTGCGGTATGGCTTCTACCTTGTTAGCGTTGCTTATATGGGTTATCGACATAAAGGGTCACAAAAAGTGGACAATGTTCTTTGAAACATTCGGTATCAACCCGTTATTCTTATATGTGCTTGGCGGTGCGTTAAGTATTTTGTTCGGATGCATAAAATTGCCTATTGGCGATGAAATGGTGTCGATACACAATATCATTTATAAAAACTTGTTATTGAATATGATGCCTGATTGCAAGCATCTTGCATCATGCTTGTATGCAATCATTTTCGTGTGCATCAATTGGGGAGTAGGATATATATTGTACAAAAAGAAAATTTATATAAAGATATGATATTAATAGCAGATTGTGGCAGCACCAAGATACAATGGTGCGCAGTTGAGAATGGAAAGGTTGTAAAGGAAATCTTTACTCCAGGTATGAATGCTGTGATGTTGACCGAAGAAGAAATGGCTCAACGCATAGGTAACGAGTTGAAACCAGAAGTTGAGGGAATGGCTTTCGACAGCATCTATTTCTATGGTGCTGGCTGTATCTCTGAAGAGGTGTGTGCTAACGTTCGCCGTGCTATCGCTGCTCACGTTCCGGCACCAGTAATTGAAGTGTATACCGACCTTCTTGCAGCAGCTCGCGCGTTGTTCGGTAAGGAAGCTGGTATCGCATGTATCTTGGGTACTGGTTCTAACTCTTGCTACTACGATGGTGAGAAGATTGTAGACAACGTTTCACCGCTAGGTTATATCTTGGGTGACGAGGGTAGTGGTGCTGTACTTGGCAAGTTGCTTGTTGGCGACGTGTTGAAAAAACAGTTACCAGAGCATTTGTGCGAAAAATTCCTTGCTCAATATGACCTAGACCGCATGAAGATTATTCAAAAAGTTTATCGTGAGCATCCGGCTAACCGTTTCTTGGCTTCTTTGACTCCTTTCTTGATTCAAAATATCGAAGAGCCTGCGGTGCATCGCTTGGTGTTGAACGCATTCAAGGCATTCTTTGTGCGTAACATTGCGAATTATGCTAACTACAAGGATTATAGTATCAATTTTGTAGGTTCGATCGCTCACTATTACCGTCCAGTATTGGAAGAGGCTGCGCACTCGGTAGACTGCAAGATCGGGAAGATTCTACAAGCTCCTATGGAAGGCTTGATTGCATATCACTCATAAATGAACTCAAAAAACTAACAAACACATATTCAAAGTTATGGCATTTGTAAAGATAACAGAACAATCATCGTTGTATAACGATTTGGAAAAAATGTCGGTTCACGACCTTTTGGTTGGTATCAACAACGAAGATAAGAAAGTTGCACTAGCCGTTGAGAAAGCTATTCCGGCTATTGAAAAGTTGGTGACTGGTATCGTTGAACGCATGAAGCGTGGCGGTCGTATCTTCTATATGGGTGCTGGTACATCTGGTCGTATAGGTGTGCTTGATGCTTCTGAAATTCCACCTACATACGGTATGGATCCATCTTGGGTGGTAGGTCTTATTGCAGGTGGTGATCACGCACTACGTAACCCGGTTGAAAATGCTGAGGATG